>NZ_JBSYOQ010000020.1:0-43862 GCF_058244645.1 Candidatus Thiodiazotropha sp. AKAK3 | reverse complement strand
GGTTAAAAGAAGTACAATTCGGTGATTCTGTAGATCTCAATGCCAACTCCTAAACAATTAGTGTTTCACTGCAGTTTAATAAGACATGCGATGTAGGGTGCGGCCCTGCCGCACCATAAGGGTGTCGATTCCACATAAACCCTCTTTACACTGCTTGATCTCACATTAGTCTGAATAGAATGAACTCTGTTAACCCGATCGCCAGCTGTTTTCGTTAAAGTTTGGCATGGTGCGGCAGGGCCGCACCCTACAACAGATGAATTAGTTGCGGAGAGTAGTGGGCGTATGCCGCAACAGCCGGGCCATAATATTTCAGCCTGTCTGGTAGTTAAATAATTTAGTGTAGATAGAGCCTGTCTTTTAACGGGTATCGCTTATCAACTATATTGAATATCTATTTCTAAGGGGGCTCGGTATCTGTTGTTCAAAGATACCAAGAAATTATTCTTGCGAGCTTTTATTATAGTCGTGGTTGAGGCGCTCATTTAATGCAATGATCTCTTTTGCGAGCATTTTGTGTCCAGCGAATAGAAGGCCTCGGTGATTCATGAAAGTGCTGTCCACTCTGTTGAGATCCATAGGGTTGCCAAATATATCGCTGGCCACAGCGCCTGCTTCTTGGCAGATAGATGCAGTTGCAGCATAGTCCCATAAACTGCCACCACTTGCGTCGGGACGAGGGTATTTAAAGTAGCAGGTATTTGGCTCTTCAAGAACAGAGCAGGCGTTTGATACTGCGCCTATGTGAAACTCAATTTCAGCGCCTTCAACACCGATTCTATCAGCTATTGTCTCCAGCCCTGATTGGGTCTGCTGTAAGCGGGTGTCTGATTGAAAGCTATAGTCTGTGCGTAGTGTGAGTGGCCGGTTCGTGTCGAGTTGGGGAGGCGTGATGGGGTGATTGTTCTTGAAAGCGCCTTGGTTATGCAGAGCATGGTAGGTTGTTTTCTCTACAGGGTCATATACAACACCGATCAGTGGTGAGCCATTTCGAGCCACCAATGAGATCGAGACAGAAAAGCCTGGTTTGTTGTTGGCAAAAGCCAAAGTGCCATCCATCGGGTCAATGCACCAGAAAGCGGGCTTGTTATGCCTTCTTCCATCATCAGGAGCTTCCTCGGTAAGCAAGGCAAGATCATACTCTTTCAGGCTGGGGAGAAGGCGCTCAAGAATAACCGCTTGTGCTTTATGATCTACATCGGTGATGATCTGTGAAGCCTGACTGGTACCTATTGCTTTTTGGCCAATAGTTATAGCCTGATTGCGATGCTCTGCGATCAATTCACCTGCTGTTCGCGCTGCATCTATTGCCTGTTTGGTAAGATTTTGAAGTTGTTCTCTGCTGAAACTCATTGGCTGATTTGTAGTTGTTTGATCACTTCGTGGGCAAGGCGTTCGCTGTAGCTATGGATTTTCCAGTGTCCAGGACTCCAGCCCTTCAGGAAACGATAGAAATCAGTCCAGGCAACACTGTAGAGAGGACGCCAGGCCTCTTCAACCTCTGAGCCGTCGATTTCAGGCTGGTGAATTGCCAGGGCTTGTTTTAATGCGTTGAAGTAGCTGTCGAGCAGTGTTGATTCCAATTCTTCACATGTCGTTTCATCAAGGCAACTACTGATAAAGTAGGCGATATCTTTCATGCCGCAACCACCACCGACATATTGAAAGTCCACTGCAGCAATTTTGCTTCCTGTATCAGAAAAACAGAAGTTGGCTAACTTGGCATCGCCATGTACAAGGGTTTGGAATGGTGCCTTATTTAATGTTGCATCAAGCATTGAGGCGGCCAGTTTCAGTTCATTATCTTCCATCGCCGCCAACTCATCCGGTCGGGTATCTAAATGCCAATAGCTACCAATCTTCCACAGTCCTTGCGGTTTGCGCCCCATAAAAGTGGCATGGAAATGGGCCAGCCAGTTCAGACAAGTCAGCATCTCTTGTTTACTGACACTGTCTTTTCTCAATGGGAAACCGCTGCTGTCCAGATCCTCCAGTACCATCAGCACCTCATCATCATGGTGTTCTATAGCCAGGCAGTGGGGGATGCGGCAATGGTCGTCACACTCTGTTGCCCAATGTTCATACCAATTGGTCTCAACTTCATAGGAGTGTTGCTTACGTTTATGAGAAAGGTCAGTATTCCAACCGCGCGGATGGTTACTCTGATCAGGCATACGAACATGCTTCACTACTACGCTATTGAGTTCTGAGCCGATCAGTCCATAGCGATCAAGGCTGCCATATCCACTCCATAGAGATTGAATTGTTCCTCCAGGAAAAAGATCGCTGGCGCCAGTGGTACTAAGGATAATATCTCGTATATGTGAATCCATTGATTAGGTCAAACATCTTCGCTACTGGGGAGAGAGGGGTATGGTGTAATTACTCATAATCTAGCAGGATTTGTCTGTGGTAGGAAATTCTATTCGATTACAGCAACAGAAAACTGTCTATCAACATGAACCTGTTCAGTAGCAGGCCCTACTGGCTATAGGATAAAATTATTGCATGTGATGACTCTGAATTATATTTCCCGTAGGCTAATTGTCGTAATCTGTAAACTCTATGGAGAATCACTCTTTGTTTAAGCGAATTGACTATTCCTGCCATGTAAAGTCTTCACACCAGTTCTGTTTAGTGATTGCTCTGCTCTTTGCAGCGCTCTTTGACATGGTTTTACTCTCAGGCCTTCTTGATGCAGCGGGGATCAAAAACGATGACAGAGTGATTCATGTATGGGTGTTTCTGACGCTATTCATAATTACCTACGGTGTGATCTATCTGAGTTATGGTTATCGGATATGGATTGAAACAGATCGACATCATGCTACCAACGCTACGCTGTGGGTAAGGGGAACCCACGGAACAGCTGCTACAGCGATACCAACGGATAGTATCGATAAAGTGATTTCCTCAGCCTACCGGGATTTACCAGAAGATATGTATGCAATGCGCCAGTATGGCCATAGTGGTGAAGGTGTTGTTGTCTACTATACATTAACAGCGATACATGGTGATGGCAGTGGCCAGCAGCGTCGTATCTGGTTTCCTTTGAGCGATAAGGAAAAGCTCAAACATTGGTTCGATATTCTGTGATTGAGAGATTGATGGTGTACGATCTATTAGAGAGTTTTTTCTCAAAGTAACTTACAGCTATGCCATTAACTTAGATCACTATCTTGTTAACGAATTAATTTTGTTTAATTCTCAATATCGAGTGAGGTTTGAGATAAAAAGCATTAGCCGCACAGGATGAGGGGCTGCAACTACTTCCATAGAAAAAAGAGTTAATAGGTTCTCGCGCTTTTAAAGCGATGTTTATTTCCCTCGTATTAAGTATTGAAACGTAACAGGTAAAATCCATCAATCCTTATTGTTCCGATATTTGATGCGGATGATGGTGTTGATGAACGTCCCCCCCTTCCTCAAGCCATTCTCCCGCAACTAGGAGAGAGGAGTGTATCCTTCGCGCTCAACTTTACTTTTCTGTCAATACCTAACTGCAATAGATCTACTCCCTATGAGTGCAAGTCTCTTATGCTCCAGTCAGGTAGTTATATTACAAACAATATAACACTGATAAATAGGAAAAAAGTGATGGATAGTTGATCTTGGTCAGTCGGCTGTAACCTTAATTGGACATTGGTGTCATGAATATTAGCCATACTTAAAGTTACTAAAGTATCTGTTTAGTGATCAGCCGAAGAGAAGAATTGGAACAAGTATCAGAATATCTGATGATTGATATAGATTTTAGTAATAAAGCAATGGGGGTATGCGAAAGCCATTATTTATTTGCATAAGGTTTTATCGAAAATATCTATGAATAAAACAAAATCAATCCACTAGGGTCTAGATAGAATGACCATAACGATCGCCAGGAGCAAACAGTGGAACATCGCTACTATCCACGCATGAAAGTGTCCCTGGATGTTGATGTCTTCAAAAAAGACAATCATATTGGAAGAATGACAACTAAAGATATCAGTCTTGGAGGGATGAAGCTTCAAAGCGATAGCCTATCTTTGGGACTGAATGGAGTAGTTTTACTGAGAATACTGATTCAAGGTGAGAAATATCTAATAAGTGGTTTTGTAGTTCACAACTCCAAAGAAACAACTGGAATCATGTTTTATGGTATGAGCAGGGATACAACCCGAGCCTATTTCAAACTCCTCAGTGAGTTGGATATACCCCTGCAAAGGGCACTCGTAGAATCAGATATTAGATCTGATTAATTTGAGGTTTGTTCAAGCAAACACTGAGTATTCTGCTTCAAGCCTATTTCTGTGGAATGGACAGCATGGTTTTCAATAACATCACTGAAGTCTGGATAACCAAGCTTCCGCAGTAACCTTTGTTACTTCCAATACCTGCCCTGGAAATAATCCAAAGATCAACACCAGGAGTGAAAACACCATCATGGTAATAAGCTCACGGGGTCGCAGGTCTTGGGCTGTGCGAACCTGGTTGTCGGTGAGTGGCCCATAAAAACATTTTCGATAGCTGTTCAGCAGATAGCCTGCACCGATAATCATTCCGAAGAGTGCTGCCAGTCCGGCGCCTGTGTGGGTGTTCAGTGCGCTGATCAGTATCAGCAACTCTGCAGGGAATCCACTGGTGCCCGGTATGCCGAGTGAGGCGAGTCCAAGGAACATGAAGAAGGCGGCAAGCAGGGGCATGGATTGAGCTGCGCCCCCCAGGTGGATCAGATCGGTTGATCCTAATCGATGATGTAGATAGCCGGTCAACAGAAAGAGTCCGCCGGCGATAATTACAAAATTGTAGAGTTGGAAAACTGCCCCTTGCAGGCCTTGTTGATTAAAAGCGGCTAAGCCCAGTACCACTAAACCGACATGGCTCATGGAGGAGTAGGCGAGCATGCGTCGCAGGTTGGTTTGATTCAGTGCCGCCAAGGCACCATAAAGAATTCCGATTACACCGAGTCCGGCGAGTAACCAGTGGAGTTCCTGTGCCGCTGTCGGTGCCAGGGGGATTGCAAAGCGAATCAATCCGTAAGCGCCAAGTTTTAAACCCACCAGCAGTGCTGCGATAGGAACCGGCCCTTCGAGTGCAACAATCGGTAGCCAGGTGTGGAGTGGGAAGAGGGGTGTTTTGACTGCAAAACCGAACAATAGAAAGAGAAATACAACAGTTTCCAAACCCATGGGTAGTGGGGTGTCGATCAGGGTCAGGTAGTCAAATGAGAGCCCGGCGGGTGGTGTTGCCCCCATGATCTCTGCGTGATTGATCGCCAATACAGTGAATGCCAACAGCAGTGGTATGCCACCAGCCAACATGAACAGGGTGTATTTGGTAGCTGCATAGCGGCGATGGGGACCAATGCCCCACAAGCTGATAAGAAAGTAGAGCGGCGCGAGGGTGAGTTCCCAAAAGAGAAAAAAAGCCAGGGTGTCGATACTCATAAAGACACCGAGTGTGGCCGTGGCAAATAGCAGCAGCAGGCTGAAGTAGACCGGCGTCAGGTTTTGAATGCGATTCCAGGATGCCAGGGTTACAGCAATAAACAGAATAATCGTCAGTGGCAGAAAGGGTGCTGAGATGCCATCGATGCCAAATCTGAAATGGGCATCCACAGCTGGTATCCAGGGGTATTGCTCAACGAACTGAAAATTGCTGCTTTGTGTATCCAGAAGTAGTAGCGCCGAGAGTGCGGGTATCAGAGCCAGGCTCAAAGTTACCAGTGCCGTTACTCTTGGTTTTACCCAAGGCAATAACCATATGGCTATGACACCGACCAGGGGTAATAGCAGTAGCGTGGAGAGCAGCGGCAGGTTCATGAGTGTTTCAATTCGGCCCATAGTGGATGCATCTCAATGGGATGAGTAGAGGGCACTGAGTGCCGACAATGGTTGGTCAATGAGCTTCAGCCATGGCTCGATATAGAATCCTGCACTTAGCAGTACAAGCACCAATGCGCTGACCACAAAGACTTCAGACTTGGACACCGATATTATCTGAAAGGGGCGCACGCCACTGGGGCGTGGGGCAAGAAATGCCCTTTGAAAGGCCCACAACAAAAAGCCGGCAGCGACAACATTTCCCAGTGCTGAAGCGATTGTTACCAGGGCGCCAAATTCATGAATTGCAGATTCGAGAATCAGATGCACTGCATCGAAGCCGGGGGTGCCTGGCATGCCGATGATGGCCAGACCGCCAATGAGAAATGTGATACCTAAAAAGGGCAGGGTATCGAACAGACCGCCCAGGTTTTTCAGCAGTGTGGTTTGGGTTCGGCGATAGAGCAGTCCGGTGGTGAAGACCAGGGCCGCAAGAGCCAGTCCAAAGGTCACTGAGAGGATAACGCTCCCCATAAATGCAGCGTGCTCAAGACTGAACACCCCAAGGATCAGGATGCCGGTGTGTGAGATTACGGCATAGGCCAGCAGACGGCGCAGATTATCCTGCATCATGGCGAGAAAAGCCGCATAGAAAATACCGCAGAGGGCGAATGCAACCACATAGCTGTGCCATTCGATGACTGCTGTTGGCAGTAGTGGCAGCACAAACCGCAATAGTCCATAGATGCCGATTTTTAGACCAAGCAGCAGGGTTGGAGCTACTGCGACATTGCCATGCTCGGCCACCAGGGGTAGCCAGCCATGCAGAGGAAACAGGGGGGTGCGGATGGCAAGACCATAGAACAAAAGGAAAAAGGCGACTGATCTGAAGGTCTCTGAAACCGGTGCCTGGGCCAGTTGAATCAGATCGAAGGCCCAAACCCCCTGATGACTGTCTGCGTAGTTCCATCCCAACAGCAGGGTGCCCGTCACCAGAAGCAGGATACTGATCGACATGAATTGGAAAAAACGCCGCATCGCCATGTCTTTGTCCGGGGAGTTGCCCCAGCGCCAGAGCAGAAAACCGACGACACCGATCTGTATGGCAGAGAGCAGTACGAACATCAGCAGATTGAGGGTGACGAACATGCCCATCAGACAGGCCTGTACGGCAAAGATGCTCATGTAGAGATGGCTGAATGGTTTGAGTTCTCGAACTGTACCGTAGAGGATCACCAACAGGGTCAACAACCCGGTTAGAAGAATAAAGACGACGGATAGTCCATCCACTCCTGAGAGATAGGTCAGTGAGGAGAAGATCTGGGCTGTTTCACTGAACTGCATGCTGCTGATACTGCTGTCATAGTGGCGCCATAGGTCTATCCCCAACAGCAGTTCCAACGAGGCTGCCAGGAGTCCTATTGGGACCAGCAGATTATGCCGACGCAATCCCCACATCACTACAACCGCCACCAGTGGCAGCAATTGCAGCAGGGTAAGAATTGGATAGCCGATTTGGTTCGACCAGTGGATGGTATCTATAGTCACCCCAGGCCCCCTTAGAGTATTACCGCAAAGGTCGCCATGACCAGAAGAAACAGATAGCGAGGTTCAGCCAGCAGTTGCTCAACTCGTTCCAACTGGGTTCCTATGCGACGCAAGGTTCCCCATAGACTTGCCCCACCTTCACGCAGCACCAGATGAGACTCGAACCAATAGAGTATATCTGCCAACCAGGCCATGATACGCCCGGCAACACCCGTGGCTTGATTTACGCCCTCTGTACCGTTTGTCTCATCACGTTGCATCGCTTGCCATTGACTCAGCGAAGAGACGCTGCGGGAGTAGACAGGGAGTCCAACCAGTCGGGTTACCACCTGCTCATCGAAAAACTGAACATCCCGTGCCAGGGAGTTTGTTGGCCTGACCAGTAGTACATCTGCCAGGGGATCGAGCCAGAATCGCTGTAATGATGCTCGATGCAGCCAGCTGTGATGTGCCAGCCATGAAGGGACGGGCGGGGTTGCCTGATCTATCTGATTCACCAATCCAGGGGAGGCAAGAAACTGGAATGCGCGCCATATGGCATGCAGTGCCAGGTGCCAGGCAGCCAGGGTAAACCAACCCATGCCACACCAGAAGAACATCCAGCCGACCTGAGTGGTTGTGGCGAACATCAGAGAGCTTTTGATATCGGTCTGACTCAGCCCGGAGAGCCAGCCGTAGGCGACCGTAAGTAATCCAAGCAGAGCCAGCAGGATCATGATTACTGGCGCCTGTTCAAGTAGCGGTGCGAGACGAATCATCAGTATCACACCGGCGTGTACCATCAGTGAGCCGTAGAAAATAGCGGATGTTGGGGTTGGGCCTTCGAGGGCTCTGGAGATCCAGGGAGAGAAGGGCAACTGGGCCGACTTGGCCAGGGCTGCGATGCTGAAGCCTGCCACCACTGCACCGGCCGCCAGGGTATCCAGTTCACTGCCGTGGTGCGCAATCTCAGGCCATTCAACACTGCCAAGCCAGTAGAGGGAGAGGGCGATTCCGAGGATGAAACCTGCATCGCCAATGCGATTGGTGACAAATACGCGCACCGCATTCTTGGTGGCAGTGGTTCGGTCGATGGCATAGCCGATCAGCAGATATGAAGTGACTCCGGCAATCTCCCAGCCGACGAAAGCCAGTACTGCATTACCAGCAATAACAATTAGTGACATGGCACCGGAGAAGAGGCTGAGGAGTATAAACAGACGCTGGAAGCCCGGTTCACGGTGTAGATAGTTGACTGAAAATTTCAGCGTCAAGAGAGCAATCAGGGTTACAACAGGAAGCAGTGAAAGACCCAGTGTATCGAGGCTGAAACTGATCGACAGCTTGACTTCGCCACTCTGGAACCACTCTCCAAAGGTGATCTGTCCAGGCGCGCCTTGCCAGAGGGCGAAGGCGGCTAATAACAGGCTGGCCAGGAATGAGATTGTTGCCCCAGCCAAGGCAACATGAGCAGTCTGATGTTCTCCCTGTTCACCACGATTACTATTCAGGATATAACCCAGACTGATCAGGCCGGCGGCCAACCAGTAGGCGAGAGGTACTATCAAAACAGCTTGTTCAACCATGGGCGCCCCCCTCTGCATGGGGTTCAATCAGAGCGGGAGAGATGGCTCCTGAATGACCGAGATACCACGCATCGGACCGTGCTACTTTGGCAACAGCTCTCTCATCCTCTGGTTGCCAGGGCACCCATCCCTGCTGAGGATTAAAGATATTCATTTCACCGTTCTCTGGATGCAGAGATACCAACTGCACCCAGGCATTCCCCACCAACTCCTGCACTGGGGGTTGTCGTTTGTAGATCATTGTCAGAATATCTGTTGTGGCTTCGACCACGACCAACAATCGCATGGCTTCATGTATCTCGATCATTTGACGGGGAAGACCCGTTCTAAGATCAGAGCTGGCACCCTCCATAACACCCAGAAAACCGGTTACGTTGTGGGTTACCTTGGAGCCTGATCCATACAGCTCATTGTCAACGGTAGAGAAGTAGTATTCGAGGCTGATGCCGGCGCCAACGGCACCATTGATAAGTAGGTGGCGCTCCAGTATTTCACCCTCCGGATCCTGGGAGGCATCATAGGAGATGAGAAATGAGCGTCGGTCGAAAAATGCGCCACGACTGATACTGCGTCGACCGAAAAATGCACAGGCATTGGTTGCATGGCCCAACTCCGGACGAGCTTGGGAGAAGTCGTTTGCACGGGCGTTAACATGCTTCAAGGCCTGTTGTGGGCTTAGCTTATCTGAAGCAGAGGCAAAACGGCGGCAGCGCTCCTGGGCGTGTCGTTGGCAGGCCAGTTGTATTGCCTGGTCAAGCTTTTCGAGTTCCGGCTGCAGATTATCTGGAACCAGATCAAGGTCATACCAGAGGATGTGGTCACTGCAGGTATCGTGTTCGGCTCCGATGAACCAGCATCCCTCTGGAATATGAATGTCTCGCTCGGTGAGCAGCGTACGAACCTCGGGTCGGTTGGCCATGGCAGCGACCAGGCGGGCATTGGGACCGCTGAATCGACCAGAGCAGGCACCGCAGTTGTAGGCCGAAGTATGGGGGTTGTTCTGATTCAGAGAGCCATGTCCGAGGATGGTGACAATCGAGGAGAAGTCACCTGTAAGGCCTGTGGCGCGTAGTAGTGTTTCTACCCGATCAGCCTGTTCCACATCGGTAAAACCCTGGCGAGGGTTTTCGATGGTTGCTTCTGCGCTGTCATTAGGTGCGACAAAATCGATACGGGTGGTTGGCTCTTTTTCATACCCTTTTCTCAACCGTTGTTGCAACTCGCCGAACAGACCTGGGGCGACAATTTTACCAATTAATACAGGGATGGTTATTGGTGCTGCGAGGGCTGAGATTAAACCCGGCAGGAATAGACCCCGACGGGTCATCTGCAGTAACCGTTGATGACCCTGCTTGCGAAAGTTGTGACGCTGCCGATGTTCTGTTCCCAGGTCTGCCATCTCTTTTGCCGGCTCTTCACAAACCTGGTGAACAGGTATCACTGGTGCAGGAATGACTGGAGAGAGCGGGCTGCTCTTCTTATCATCCAGCCCTTTCCAGTTATGCGGGACATTGAAATGGGCCGCGGCCCCAAGGGTTTCTACTTCCGGATAGATCTCCTCTAGATGTCGGCGGATACCTTCCTCCCGGTCATCCATACAGAAGATCAGTTGCGCAGCAGGTATCTGTTTACGATCCGGCCAGGCGCCACGCCCATGATTTTGTGCCAGGGCTGTGAGTATTTTATCCCGATACTGTTTTTCATAGGCGCGTAACCATAGATAGCCCTGGCGATCCTCATCCAGGCGCTGCAGAGTGTCAAAAATTGTTTGCACCTGTTCGAATGAGAGTTGGCGCACTTCGGCACCACATAAACCCAGGTGCTGGGCAAGCTGAAATAGTGGCCAGGCACCATCACAGAGGGTTGGGTGATGGCTTGTCTCGGACTGTCCGCTACTCAAACGCCAGGTCCAGATCAGCTGGGCAAGGTGTTTCCAGCGGGTTGAGCTGGCCAATGCTTCTTCCTGTTCCGGAGCATGTAGAGCCCGTTGAGCGCGACTGGCAATATACTCTGGCAAGCGGCTGTTGAAGAGCGCATCCCTGACGGTGAATTCATCGGTTTGATGCCTGAAATACCAGCGCAGCATGTCGAGGCTGGATTCAATTTGGAAATGCTGGGCACAGAGGTTATGGGCAAAAACTCTCTCCAGTACCAGGCGAACCGCGAGGTAGTCGATGATATCGATTTTCGCAGTGAGGTCTTCATAATCCGGGTGGTTGTGTCGCCATAGCACCATTCCTGACCAGCCTGGCAGCTCCAGTGCCAGACTCTCCAGGTAGCCCACCCAATACTTTCGATCAAGACCCATGCGATAGAGTTCGCTGATGATAGTTTCCAGGGGATCACTATCAAGCAGTTCGAAATGTTGTTCCCAGGCTTCGATGCCCATGAGATGCCAGCTGGGATCAGTTGCAGCCTGTTTTAGCCAGAAGTGGTAGAAACCACCGGCCTCAAAATCGGGCTGCCAGCTGGATACGCCCTGATCGAGAAAATTGGACAATCCTCTGATCAGCTGAGGTCGGATCTGTTCCAGCAGATCCTGACCCGTCAGGGAGAGCAGCAGATCGCGCATTGTTTTACCCTGACCAAGTTGATCCATCTGCTCAGCCAATCTTTCATGGGCTACGTTTTGCATCAATTGAGAGACGCTATCGGGGGATTCCTGGCTACTGCTTGCACCCTCAAGCAGATCATTCAGCAGGCTCTCTGCCAGTTCAGGGGCCAAGTCGAATAGCTCTTCAGGATGAGTAGGATCATAAGTGATATTCAGCACAGAGAGACAGGCGGCCCATAGGTCTTCAACACTCGCTGATTCGTCCGTTAAGCCCTCAGTGGTTGCATCATTGAGAAGTTGCTTACGGGCAGTTTCAGGTAGCTCTGGGTTGAGCTTGTGTAGTGCATCTGTCTCTTCGATCTGCCAGTTGAGCTGACAGCTTGAAACACTCAGCGGAGGCATGGTCAATGCCGCGAGATAGAGATCACTGCATTTCAACTCATAGCGGCCGGTCTTTGCCAGAATCTGGTTTGGCTGTAACTCGGTCTCTTCTTCAATACACGCTTTCAAGTCATTGAGATTTATTCGCCCCTGACGGAGTAGCTTCTGATACTGCTGCAGTGGGAGGTAGCCCCTTGCGCCGGTGAGTCGACGGGCTGTCGCTAAGGCTTCCGGAAAGGGGAGGTGTTGATATCCGTGTAGTGTATTGTGGTGGACGAAATCCCGTATTGGCGCCTGACTTGGCAGGCTGTGATCCAGATGCTCAACGGCTTCTCTGATTTGCTGACGGATATCTTGGCTTTGTGCTTGTTGCATACCGTCCCTCACAATTTGAATAATTCAGAGAGCTGGGTTGCTGAGGCATTAACCAGATTCAACACAGGAGTCGGCAGGAAACCGAACAGCAGGGTAAAGGCTGCCAGGGTACCTGCTGCGAGCAGTTCGGATGGTCTTAGATCCTGGACATCCTGCATGTCTGGACGTACTGGACCGGTAAACAGGTAACTGATAGTGCGTACAGCGTAGGCTGCACTAAGCAGTACCCCAAGGGTCAGTAGTGCTGCCCCCCAGCCCCAACGGGAAAAAGCGCCTATTAAGGTATTCAATTCTGCTACAAACCCCGCTGTTCCCGGTAGGGAGACTGCGGCGATGAATGCGAGTGTGGTAAAAAAGGCAAACCTGGGCATTACCCTGACCAGAGAGCTGTAGTCCATGACATTTCTGGTATGGGTTCTTTCGTAGAGCAGTCCGATTAACAGAAACAGTGATCCTGCGACGAGGCCGTGGGCCACCATCTGCATCAATGCACCATGCAGTCCGGCAAGATTCAGGGCTGCAATGCCAAGAAGAACAACCCCCATGTGACTGATTGATGAGTAAGCGATCATAGCTTTGAGGTCACTGTGTCGCCAGGCGAGCAGGCCACCATAAATCAGACTGATAAATGCGAGCATGGCGAGAACTTCCTGAAGTGCCATCACCGCTTCAGGCAGCATACCTGCTGCACGGATCAACCCATAGGAACCCATCTTGAGTAAGATGCCTGAAAGTAGAATCGATACCGGGCTGGGGGCCTCCACATGAGCCAGCGGTAACCAGCCGTGGAGTGGGAAGATCGGCATTTTGACGCCAAAACCGATTAACAACCCCAGAAAAATCAGTATCTGGGTTTGTTGGGGAAGCAGGCGGCTGCTTTCGCTCATGTCTGCCATGGCAAAACTGTGGCCAGGTGCAGAATCGAACAAAACCAGCAGACTGATCAGCATGAACACCGATCCACCCATCGTATAGAGCACGAAGTTCAAGGCGGCACCATGACGGTTCTGACCACCCCATCGGTCGATCAGGAAAAACAGCGGAATCAGGGTCAGTTCCCAGAAGACATAGAACAGTGACCAGTCCTGAGCCAGAAATACACCGAGCATTGCTGATTCCAGAAGCAGGATCAGAATATAGTAGCCTTTGACACTCTGGCGGATAGAGCTGGAAGCGAGCAGAGCAACAAAACTCAGTAGCGTGGCGAGCAGCACCATGGGGTATGAAAAACCGTCCAGCCCCAGGGTGAAGGTCGTACCAAGCCTGGTATTCCACTCAGTTTGATGGATAAATTGAATACCGGCCTGGTTGTGGTCGAAGGCAGATAAGTAGGACCAGGCCAGCGCCATCGTGGCACCTGAGGCTATCAATGCTGTTATGCGAATCAGTCGCGATTGCTCTCGCGGCATTACCAGCAGGGTAACCACACCAATAAATGGTATCAGCATCAGATAGATGAGGTTAGGCATGAGCACCTGCCAGCTGACTCAGCGTCAGATATCTGCGCCAGTCATGGGACGAACTCAAGCTCATCAACTTCTATCAGCAGCGACCGGAGACCTCAGTGGACAGGTGGTGCGGTCGTAACTGTCACCCAGTTCATCCCAGACATGGTTGAGCGCCAGGCCAATACGGGAGTGGAAAGTGGTGTCGCCCATTTTGTCTTTCAGGCCGGTACGGCGGATAGTGTCCATGAACTGCTTCTTCATCCTGGCCACAATCAGGGTGATACCCTGAGCCTGCAGTCGCTCCCAAAGATGGTGCAGCACTTCCTCGCCGGTGGCATCGATCTGGTTGATGCCTTCTCCATCGAGAATAATGTATTTGAGCTTTGGATTTTCAGCCACTACGCCGAGAATTTTGGTTTCAAAATAGCCGGCACTGGCAAAGTAGAGGGAGCCATCGAATCTCACAATGGAAATCAGCGGACTGGTTTGAAGCTTGCGTACTCGGATATCCCGCATGGTGCCATCTTTGTAACGGGATAACTGAGCAAAACGGGGACGCATGGTACGCCACAAAAAGAGTCCAAGTGAGAGTAACACTCCGACCATGATGCCTTTGTCGAGATGGGGGGCAAACAGCAGTGTCAGAACAAAGGTCACCACCGCCACGACAGCGTCGTGGGGTTGGGCTTTCCAGGCATGGATGATCGGGCCGACTTTGATCAGGTTAACAACCGCCATGATGATCACCGCCGCCAGAGTGGCCTGTGGCAGATGAAACAGCAGCGGGGTCAAAAAGATCAAGGTGATTGCTACCACCGCCCCGGTGACAATTGAGGAAAACCCGGTGATTGCACCGGCGTTGATATTAACCGCTGAGCGTGAAAAGGAACCTGATACCGGGTATCCCGAGAACATACCGGAGAAGACATTGGAAAGACCCTGGCCAATCAGTTCCTGATTGGCATTGAGACGCTGCCGGGTTTGTGCGGCCATCGCCTTGGCAATAGAGATCGCTTCCATGAAACCGATCAGCGAAATGGTGATGGCTGTCGGGATCAGGGTCCAGATGGTGGTCAGTTCCATGGTTGGAATGGCCAGGCTTGGGAGGCCATCGGGGATGGTTCCTACCACCTTGCCACTCGATTCAGAGAAGTTGGTCAACCAGGCTAATACGGTGGTGACGACCACCGCGATCAACACCCCGGGCAGTGTAGGATAGAAGCGCTTTATGCCCCACATGATGCCAAATGCAATCAACGCGATCAGCAGGGTAGGGTAGTGAGTGCCTTCAAAGGCAGCTAGCATGGTATTCCAGACAGTTTCATAGTGGTGTTCAGATCGATCAGCATGAACCCCAAAAACTTTGCCCAGTTGTGAGGTGGCGATGATCAATGCACCGGCATTGGTAAATCCAACCACTACTGGATGGGAGAGAAAATCGACCAGAACCCCGAGTTTAAACAGGCCCAGAAACATCTGAAATATGCCAACCATCAGCGCCAGGAGCATGGCGTAAGCCAGATAGGTATCAGCTGAAGTGGCGAGGGGTTCGAGTGCAGCAGCGGTCATCAGTGACACTACCGCCACAGGGCCGGTAGCCAGCTGTCTTGAGGAACCGAACAGAGCCGCAACCATTGGTGGTAGAAACGAGGCGTAGAGCCCATAGTAGACAGGTAGTCCGGCCAGTTGGGCATAGGCCATGGATTGAGGCACCAGCACCAGGGCGACAGTGATACCTGCAATAATATCGGCTCGTACCGTGTCTTTGTTTCTAAGTTCGCCGATCCATTGCAGATAAGGTACAAACGCGTGCTTCCAGCCCGCCATCAGACTCAGTACATGATCCCACATTGTTGTTTTCACCCACCTAAATTGCCGCTTACATCTTCATCTGGCGTGATGAGCAGCACCGCGGGTCAATCGATCAAGCCAAGTCGTACCTGGCTTCACTAAATTGCCTTGCTTTTTAGTTATTCACGGATGCGCGATCGTACTGCATTGTAAGCTGTTGTTATACCTTTTCAGTCTAGAAATACTACTACTAGAGCTGATCAAGGTTAATGGAATCACGCTAAAAATGAAAGTGATATTACGATTATCGGTCTCTGCTATTTTAATGAATAGAGGGTATTTTGGTCGGTTATTCCAGGTTTCTTTTTCTTCTCGACAAGGTTGTCTGCTCAATTGGTGACATGAAGGAATGAGTGCTGATGGCCGTGGTGTGAAACCCATTTATATTGAATTCGAGGCGACAACAGGGTTTTTTTGCACCTCCCTGATTGTAAATTTTCTCTCAATTCAGCTCAGAGTTGTAACGTTTTGATGATCTTAATCTTTTCTTAAGAAAACTACCCCATTGCCGTTAAATCGCATACAACATAACAATGATAAATGATTATTAAAGAACTCGGAGAAGTAATGCGATGATCGGCGCTGATTTTTCTATACGTGCGAAGTTGATGACAGTTACGGCTATCGCCTCGGCACTTTTTATTTTCGCGCTCTACTATACCCTTGTTGGCACTGATCGGGTCAGCCAGCATTTCACCAATTTTATCGAGCAGGATCAGAAACGGATTGAGTTACTGAGAACCATGCAGGCTGAGGGTTCACAGGTGGTTATTGCGGCAGCAAAAAAACTTATGGTGCCGGAGCTGGCTCCCCCTGCCAAGGTCGCCGCCAAGGCAGCAGAGCAGTTTAATCGGGCTTTGAAAGGGGCGGAAGTGCTCTATGCCGGAGATTCTGCAGGTCTTGAAAAAGTACGCATGATATCTGAACTCTGGGCCCAATGTGTGCCGAGTGCACTGGCTGTTATCAAACAGGTAGAGGCGGGCAATCTGCAAGATGCCAAGACTCAATTTACCAGCAAGGTACAGAAGAGCTGGGGGAGTATCCGCAAGCAGTTACAACCTCTGATTATTGCAGAGACTGAACGTGTCATTGAGACTCAGCAGGCGGTTAAAGAGGAGGTAGACAATACTTTTATGACCGGTACTGGTCTGGGTATTGTGGCACTCATCTGTGGTCTGTTACTCAATTTTCTGAACAGTCGCAATATTGTACTCAGTATTCACCGAGTTGCAGACAGATTGGAAGAGATTGGCGCAGGAGATGGGGATCTGACAAAACGTCTACCTTTGGAAGGTGGTGTCGAGTTGGAAAGACTTTCAGCTGGCTTTAATCAATTTGCATCGGAGACACAAAGTCTGGTGCGGAAAGTTGCCGAATCCTCCCATCAGATGAATAGTTTTTCATCAGAACTGGCAACTGTTGCGAAAACTTCCAAAGCTACCGCTGACTATCAGGATGATGCGATGAGGCAGGTGGCAACAGCAATGACTGAGATGACGGCCACTGTAAAAAATGTAGCAGAGAGTGCTGCCAGTGCGGCAGCTGCAGCTGAAAATGCTGATCGGCAAGCGGCGGATGGCAGTCATGTGGTTGAGAAGACGCTGCAATCGATTGAAGGTCTCTCCCAAGGGGTTGACCGGGCGAGTGCCGAAATGAAGGCCCTTGAAGAAGAGACAGCCCAGGTCGGTGTTGTGGTGTCGGTGATTAAAGGCATTGCAGAACAGACCAATCTGTTAGCCTTGAACGCAGCTATCGAGGCTGCCAGAGCTGGAGAAATGGGACGCGGTTTTGCAGTGGTTGCAGATGAGGTGAGAACGTTAGCCAGTCGTACCCAGACCTCCACTCGTGAGATCAATGAGATCATCGAGCGATTGCAAGAGGGGGCACGTAAAACTGCCTCAAAGATGGAGGAGCGACGCGATGATGCAATGGAAACACTCAATCAGGCATCTCAGGCAGGCATTGCTTTGAAAGAGATAACAGAGGTTGTGCACAATATCAGGGATATGAATGTTGAGATTGCCAGCGCTGCGGAAGAGCAAGAGGCGGTCTCTTTAGAGATAGAAAAAAATACAGCCAGTGTTGGTGAGTTATCCCAACAGAACAAAACTTCAACTGCACAGACGGAAGCAACAGGATTGGAACTTCATGGGATTTCCACACAGATATCTCAGTTGGTTGGGCGGTTTAAAGTGGACTGATATCAGTTTTGAATCACTGTTGTCCCACAAAATTGATTTGGCCTGTTCAATTCAGATAGTGGTGGTTGGTAATTATCCGAAACTAGTGAATTTCTAATGCCTTATGGTTGGGCCGGGCCCCACTCTGCACAGGGTTAATAGTATTGCGCTCTGATCATCAGAGCAGACTCTACCTCTAACCATCTGCAGGCATATTACGGCTAATCTGCATAGCTGGTGAAGTTCAGTAGTCAATTTTAAAGAGATGAGTGTGCTGTTAGAAGAATTAAAAAGTGTGCCCTCAACTTTTTATGAAGCAATTAACACTCTGAGGGCGTAATAGATCTGTAATTATCACTAAACAATGTTAAGTTTCTGTTAGTTGTAACGCTATATGTTTTGAACTTTTCTGGACGAATATGTTTAGGGGTATTCAGTGAATCTTACATCCTGGGATAAAATTATATCCAATTTCACCATGGTCTTGTTACTTCTTGTTTCCAGCTATGCACATGCTGGCAAGCCCCTTCTGGAGGGTGGCAGGACAGTTGGTGTTGCTGTACTTGCATCAGATGGTACCGTCTGGAGTTGGGGTGAGAATAGTCGTGGGGAGTTGGGTAACAATTTAGCCACTGACAGTGTTATACCAGTTCAGGCTCTCGATATTGCAAATATTGTCGATCTGTCTGTTGGTGATTTCTACTCCTGGACAGCTGCGGCATTAGCGGATGGTACTGTGTGGATTTGGGGTAACGTACTCGGACGAATGACTCAGTATATGCCCTATCAGGTTAGTGGTTTCACTGACATTGTGGATGTGGCTGCCGGGCCATGGCCTATGGCCGCGGTACGTTCTGATGGTACCCTGTGGGAATATGCGCTAAACAGTATATACAATGATGATGAGCCGAGACAGATCGAGGGTGTTACCAATGCGGTTGCTGTCGCTGCATCTCTAAACAATCCTTATGTGTTGTTGAATGATGGTACGGTCTGGACCTGGGAAGAGGTTTCGGTATTTGATGATAGTTTGGGACGTTCTGTAATGGTCGATGAACTGACTCAAATTGAAGGCCTGGTCGACATCGTGCAGATTGATGGTGGATACAATCATGCACTAGCTCTGCGCGCTGACGGCACTTTGTGGGCCTGGGGTGACAACGATTATGGTCAACTGGGTGACGGCACCTTTGAAGATAGTGTAAGTGCCAGACAGGTATTGGAGCTGACCGGCGTATACGATATTTCAGCCGGTAACCGACAGAGTGCAGCGGTGCTTTCTGATGGCACTGTGTGGACATGGGGCCGCTGGAAAGACTATTTGAAAGATTATGCATCCACTCCTGAGCAGGTTTTAGGGTTCACCACTGCTGTACAGGTCTCGACAGGCGATGAATTAGGTGGCCTGGTGATGGATAGTGATGGTGATGTGTTGCAGTATGATGGCTCAACAGTATCAGCAATTCCGGATTCTGATGATATCGGTCTGCTGAATGTTGGGCCTGTAATGGAGTCACAAATTCCCAGCGCATGCAGACCCACTTATTTCATGAATGGAAAATTACGCCTGCCATGCGTTTCACTTGGTGGGGAAAATATCCTCGATGTGGAACTCTCCCTGCAACCGAATAGTGGCCTTCAGTTCTCAGTAGATTCAGTCATTACGAATCCTGTGGCAACACAATCGATGCGGGATTGTACGGTTAACTATGCCAATGGCGATGCAGACATATCTTGCCTGGTTGCCATTGATGTCACGTTAGGGTTGGACAGTCTACTGAATGTTATTTTGACTGTAGTGCCTGATTCAAATCTATTGTTGGATGTTACTCATTTAACTTCCTACTGATCGTTAACTCCGCAGCTATGCTGCGGAGTTAACTCATCTCTTTCTAGCTTATTCCATCGATCATGATGTAAGAGAAAAGATCAACTTCTGTATCAAACCGTGAGGATGGTCGAACCGGTTGTCTCTCTCGCTTCCAATGCCCGATGTGCCTGGGCCGCTTCTGCCAGCGGGTAGCGCTGATTGACTTCAATACGGATTGCTCCGGACTGCACTAATCCAAACAGGGCCGATGCGCTGTCGCGTAAATCCTGGGTATCGGCAGTATAATTCATCAGCGTTGGGCGGGTCAGATAGAGCGAGCCATGTGCAGTGAGTGAACCAAGCTCCACAGGCGGAACCTTACCCGAGGCGTTACCAAAGCTGACCATCATGCCTCTCATGGAGAGGGAGTTCAGGGAGGTCTCCCAGGTATCTTTACCGATGCCATCGTATACCACCGGCACACCACGACCGTCTGTAATCTCCTTGACCCTTGAAGCTACATCTTCATGACGATAGAGGATTGTGTGATCACAGCCATGAGCACGTGCGAGTTCGGCTTTCTCCTCGTTACCCACAGTGCCAATGACTGTTGCCCCCAGGTGTTTCGCCCACTGACAAAAGATCAGGCCAACGCCACCTGCAGCAGCATGAAAGAGTAGAGTTTCACCGGCCTGAACTGGATAGGTACGCTGCAACAGGTATTCGGCAGTCATGCCTTGCAGCATCATCGCAGCTGCCTGTTCAAAGTCTATCTCATCAGGCAACCTGACTAATCGTCCGGCTGGGATGTTACGCACTTCGGCATAAGCACCGAGGGGTGGTGAGGCGTAAGCTACTCGATCACCAGGTTTAAGGTCACTGACATCCTCAGCGACGGCCTCGACAACCCCTGCACCCTCCATTCCCAGGGTGCAGGGTAGTTCAGGCGTGGGATAGATCCCGGTGCGGTGATAGACATCGATGTAGTTCAGGCCCACCGAATGTTGACAAATTTGAACTTCACCCGGCCCAGGAAGGGCAAGTTCAATCTGTTCCCAGCGCATCTGCTCCGGGCCACCATATTTATGGATGCGTATTGCTTTGTGCTTCATCTGCTATCTCGTGCAATTTCAGGTTAAGAAATGGCCAGAAAGGGTCTGACTGAAGGAGAGTGAATCCCAGTACCGATGTTAGTGAGTCTGGATGAAATCGATGACTTGTTGAGAGACTCCCTAGGATAATTGCTCAGGCTTATGAAGGGCAAATCCTTGGGCGTAGTCTACGCCAACTTCCTCAAGGATTTCTGAGATCGCCATGTTATGAACAAACTCTGCGATGGTCTGCATGCCATGCACCTTTGCAACTTCCATGATTGATCTCACCACAGCAAGGTCGCGTTCATCGCTGTCCAGGTTACGCACGAACAGGGCATCAATTTTGAGGAAATCCACTTCCAGTTCACGTAGATAGGCAAAGGAGGATAGACCGGTACCAAAATCATCCAGTGCCACTTTTACACCTAAGTTACGCATCATGCGAATGAAGTACTTAGCTTTGTCAAGACGGTCCATTGTCGCTGTTTCAGTGATTTCGAAGCTAATGCATTTTGGATCAATCTGATATTTATCGAATTGACTGATGACAAATTCGGCCAGATCATCGCTTGAGAGACTCAAGCCTGAGAGATTGATGGCGAAACAGGTATCCTGGAATTGCCCACCCTTAATTTCCTTGAGGTGCCGGCAGGTGTTGCTAATCACCCATCGGTCGATTTCAGGCATCAGATTGAAGCGCTCTGCTGCTGGAATAAACCGATCAGGGGTTAGTATTTGCCCTTGATTATCTCGCATACGCAGCAGAATCTCAGCATGTTCAGGTAACCCTTTTTGCAACGGAACAATACGTTGGTAATAGAGCACAAATCGCTGCTCTCTTAAGGCGTTATTGATCTCTTCGACAGATAGGAATTGTGCACGTTGGGCGCGAAAATATTCGTCGTTGTCCCGATAAATTTCAATGCGGTTTCGGCCGCGATCCTTGGCCGCGTAGCAGGCTTGATCCGCTGCTATCAGTAATTCATCTATGTTCCGCTGGGCATCAGTAATATTGACCATGCCCACAGAAGCGCCAAGCTGAAAGTGATGTCCCTCGTAGCTGTATTGGTGGGCATGAATCGCATCGATCAGTTTGGTTGCCTGGCGATAGGCCTGCTCCTCATCACCCTCCAATATCAGTCCAAACTCATCGCCACCCAGTCGTGCCAGAAAGCCGTTGCTCATGGATTGCCGCATAATTGCGGTGATCTCCTGCAGCAGTTTATCCCCGGCACTATGACCACAGGTGTCATTGACCAGTTTGAATTGATCAAGATCGATGTAGAGAAGGCATTTTGCCTGACCTCCGGTACGCAAGTCGTCGAGGATCTTTTGCAAGCCCACCTCGAAGGCGCGGCGATTGAACAGTCCGGTCAAGTCATCGTGATTGGCCTGATACTCCAAGGCTTCGCGGGCATGATGTTCAAGTGAGATATCCCGAATACTGGAGCGATACCCCAGCGAGTTGCCTTTTTTATCAGCAATCGGTTGCCAGGACATTGCCACCCAAACGACTCGCCCATCCTTTCGCTTGATACGAAACTCCTGATCTTGCCCGGTCTTGCCTTGCATACCCAACCGATGACAACGTTCCACCAGACTGAGATCATCACTAAATATGATTGGTAATGGAAAGTCGGGCATAGTGTAGCACTCCAGCTGGGTATAGCCGGTGACCCGATTTACTGCCGGGTTGACCCATCGCAGATGACCGTCTGCAGCCAACCAATTCTCCCAGCCATAGGTGTAGTCGGCGATGGTGCGGGAACGAAGGTCGCTCTCACGCAGTGCTAGAATTCGGTTCTGAATGGCGTCAGCCATGAGATTAAAGCTCTTACCAAGCTGGGCGATCTCATCCTTTCCCTCTAACTTCAGGCGTATTTCGTAATCCCCGTTAGCGACGCGACCACTCGCATCCATCAACGCAGCCATATGACGGGTGAGCCAATAACCTATAATAGAGAGCAAAATGACTGTGAGAGTTATTCCCGCTAGTGCGATAAGCATTCCCTGAGTGAATAAGGCTTGTTTTGCCTGATGGATATATTCTATTGAGAGTCCGTACTGAACTTGGCCATAATTCTGATCAAATAAATCTACATTAAATCGAACATGGGTGATTTTTCTGCCTTGCGGGTCACGACCGGGTGGAGGTAGTGATATTTCCTGATCCCAGCCACTGGTGGCAAGAAAGCGTCCATTGATATCGGTCACCACCAGATAGAGGACATCATCAGCCTTTCGCCATCCATCCAGAATATCGCGCAGTGTGGCGTAATCCCTTGATGCCAGTGGTACAGCGACCGAGGTCTTATAGGCCAATTCAATCGCCTTGATGCGCGACTCTGTAAGCCGCTCCATCGATGTCTCAATCAAGCGTACGCTGTTGCCCACTAACAGGGCCAGCATAATGATCTCCACCAGAATACTGGTCAGCAGCATCTTGCTTCGAAGAGATAGTCGCCATTGCAAAAACGACTTCATGCTAACAGAGAGCTTTCCGGAAAGAGGGTCGAACCTCTATTGCGCATGTTGAAGAGATTGTTTCTGTAGCCTGTAAATATTTGGTGCCCTTTAGTCATTTTTGCATCAACTCTTTCACGATTGGCACATAGGGGTATAGTTTCTCGATGCCCTCATTGTCTACAGCAATATATCCATGATATCCAGTATTTTTGAAGAAAGCCTCACCCTCTGGTGTGGCGGGAAAGCTGTTTAACGCCTCTAAGATCTGTTGAATCTTCCCCTTGCCCAGACGCTCATGGGTCAGGGTCATCAGATGCGGCATCATTACCTCTGTTGGCATAAACTCGATATGGTCACGAATATCGTTCGGAATCTGCTTTAAAGGCGTGTAGGTGGTTAGCGCTGCATCAAGATCACCTACTGTCACTGCGGCGATTGCTGCACCATGGGTTGGCTTCTCAACCACCGTGAAATCCCTGCCTGCGAGCAGTCCTTGTTCGCGTAACCAGCTCAGTCCACCAATCGCTGAGACCGATAGCTGGTTTGGTAAGCCGATATGTTTACCTTTGAAATCTTCTACTGTTCGAATCTTCGAGCTTTTACGCACCACAAAGATGGGTTGCAGTGTAGTGTTATAGCGCACCAGGGGTATGTATCCAGCTTCAAGACTCATTACCCCGAAGTGGGGGCCTGTGATCAGGAGATCGAACGCCCCGGCCATTGAATCCTGTTGGAAGGCAACATAGTTGGCTGAAGTATAGATATCGATTGACTGGCCCAACTCCTTTTGCAAATGCTGACGCAAAGGCTGATGGGTCTTGATTAAAGCCAAGGTACTGTTAAAAGGCATGATTCCCAAGCGTAGCGGTTGCGACGTTTCTGCAGCCAGATGGGTGCTCCAAGTCGACAATATGAGCAGTAGCAGAGAAAAACGATAAGCCAGGTCAAGCATGGGTGATCTCTGTGACTGATATAAAGAAGAGTTCAACATGGCAGTGTTATCGGCAAGGTTTTGCATTAATTGAGCGGTGTATCTCTCGAATGAGAGCTTACATTAGGCCTGTAACAGGGTTTTTTGCTTCTCTCATAATCTATCTCTATGCAGTCGCTGATCACTTCCTGCGATCTTTTGGCTTAAGCACTATGCTGTAATTGACTGAGTATTCTACGCTTCCACGCAGAACGTGCTCATACTATTAGCACTTGGTGTCGTGCTCGTGTTGTCGCTTAGCTTGAGAGGTTCTCTGTAGCCTCAGGTTTATCCAAACCAATCAGCTCTTCATCTGTCTCATTATGGAGTTTTCCAAGTAGATCGAAATCATCAAGGATACAATAGACTGCGGGAACCAGAAACAGTGCCACCAGGGTCGCTGCAGTCAGTCCAAAGGCTATGCTGGCTGCAAGAGGAATCAGGATCTGAGCCTGTAGACTCTTTTCCAGAAGCAGAGGTGTCAATCCTGCAATGGTACTGATCGAGGTTAATAGAATAGGGCGGAATCGGGCGCGGGCTGCACGCTTTGCTGCTTCGATAACAACAACCCCTCTGGCTGATTGATCACGGATAAATACAACCAATAGAATCGAATCATTGACCACAACACCAAACAGAGATGCCATGCCGACCATGCTGGGCATGGTCAGATCCAAGCCTAAAGCCATGTGTCCGAACATTACCCCGATCAGGGCTGCCGGGATCACAAGCATTACAGTCAGTGGTGCCACATAACCCTTGAACTGTAACGCCAGAAGCATATAGACACCAATCAGACCCAGCAGTACATTGCGCCCAATGGATTGTCCTGTTTTTGCAGACTCTTTGCTCTCTCCCTGAATGTCGAAATGAATGTCAGGGTAACGTTCGAGGAGTCCGGGAATGAATTCTGCCTGGGCTACAGCAAGCAGTTCTTGAGCATTGGCCTGGGTTCGGTCTACGTCACCCTGGATAGTTACGGTACGTTGTCGGTCTACCCGATTGATTCTTGCCCAGCCTCGAACCTCTTCAATGTCGACAACAGTGGAAAGAGGGATCAGACGCCCCCCACTACCAGCTATGCTTAAGTTATACAGATCTTCAGCGTCTACCCGATCACTTGCTATTAATCTCAGATTAACTTCGTAGGTTTCCGCTCCAACCTGAAACTCATCAATCTTCATGCCTTGGTAAGCGGTTCTTACCTGTTCTGAAACCAATTGGGCATCAAGTCCTAATACCCCGGCGCTTGGTTTGAGATGTAGCCGAAATTCCCGTTTGCCTGGGCGAAGGTCATCACTCAGGTCATTCACACCCTGAAAATTATTGAGCCATGCCTGTAGTTCATTTGAGGCTTGTTTCAATCGCTCCAGGTCATAACCCAAAAGGCGCAGGTCGATGGGGCGACCCCCTGGGCCAAATGTGGGTTCGGTGTATTTGACAGAAATGACATCACTGAGTTGGCCTGTCTCCTGCCGCCAAAGGTTAACAACATCATCCAGTCGAGCATCACGGATCTCAGCGCTGAGTAGATCTACAACCACGCGGGCCACATGGGGGCCTGTTTCATAAGCGTCTGGATTCTGGCCGTAGATGACTGTGATATTTTCAACCAGGGATTGACCCTCTGGTTGATTGGGTGTGAAGGCTTGATTGGTTCGTTCCAAGGCTTGAGTGATATGTTCTATGACCCCCTCAGTGCGCGATAGCGGCGTCCCTTGAGGCAGCAGTACCCTGGCTTCCAGCACATCACCATCCAGATCAGGAAAGCCGACAAACTTCAAATGGCCACTTGCTGGCATCGCTATGGATAGAATCAACATCATGAAAACAATGCCGAGCGTCAAATAGCGGTAATTCACTGCCCGATCTACCAGTGGACCAAACCAGTTATCGCGGAATCCGGCAAAGCGCTTTTCGAACCCTTGACGGAAACGTGATGCCGGTTTGTTGCTCATATGTGCCAGTGAGTGACTCAAGTGGTGGGGTAGAATCAGAAATGCCTCCAACAGGCTGACACTGATCACAATAATCAAAACGATGGGCATTATTCTGAGAATCTGTCCGATATCTCCCGAGATAAAAGCCAGGGAGCCAAATACCATCAGCGTGGTAGCAAAAGAGGAGGCAATGCCTGGTAGTACCTGCTGTACTCCGACTATGGCAGCATGTAGTGGTTTATCTCCTTTACTCATGCGTGAAGCGATGTTTTCTGCGATCACAATGGCATCATCCATTAGCAATCCTATGCCAATTAGCAGGCCTACCATGGAGATCATGTTTATGGTGACATCGAACAATGGTAGAACAAATAGAGCACCTAAAAATGAGACAGGCAGTCCCATAGTGACCCAGAAGCTATAGCGCAAACTAAAGAAGAGCCAGAGAACCAGGAATACGGCAATCAGTCCCTGGATTCCATTAACAATCAGCATATCGAGACGGTCTTGTACCACCGATGCTCGGTCTTGGGTGAGGCTCAGCTGAATGCCTTGAGGGGCTTGCTGGTTCTCTTGTTCCACAAAGTGCTCAACAGTGGCAAGCACTTCAAGAATATCCTGGGAACGGGTTTTTGCAATATCCAAAACCGCTGCTCGTTTACCGTTAAACAGAATTTTCTCTTCATTCCGGTCAAATCGGTCGGTTATCTTTGCAATATCACCTAGACGAATCGTCGCACCAGTGCTGCTTGAGATAACAGGAAGATCATAAAACTCATCAGCCTGTTTTCGCTGGTCATCAAAACGCAGCAGAATATCCTCCTGATCACCCTCAAGACGACCAGCTGGTGTGCTGATGCTGTAGCGACTGACGGCATTGGCTATATCCTTCGCGGATAGACCGAACTGACGTAAACGCAAATCGGAAATCTCGATACGTATATGGTGATCAGAGAATCCATTGATTGTGACTTCAGCCAAATCGGCTTGGGTTAACAGTGTTGCCTTGAGATGCTCTGCGTAGGCTTTCAGTGCTACAGGGTCTTTAGGGCCTGTTACTGCAATTGAGATAACCGGTTCAGTACGCCCAAGCTCTTTGATTACTGGTAGTTCTGTCTGTTCCGGCAGATCATCGAGTGCGTCGATCTCAGCTTTTACATCATCAAGAAAACGGCTCATTTCGGCGCCTTCGTTCATCGATGCGGTCGCAACACCAACGCCCTCACTTGCTTCACAGCGCATCTCGTTAAGGTCGCTGATTCCTTCAAGAGCATCTTCCAGGCGACGGCAGACTGCATCTTCAACATCCTCAGCAGTTGCGCCTTTATAGATTACCCGGATCTCCACTTCGTCATTCTCTATCTCCGGGAGTGTCTCTTTTTGCAGGCCGGGCAGGGCAGACAAACCCAGTAGCATAATTGCCACCATAAGTAGATTGGCGGCATTGGGGTGACGGGCGAACCAGTTGATCATAACTGGCCTCGTGCACTTTTCTGTAGTCTATCGGATATCTCTTGATCCGGTATGGTTTGTAGCAGCATACCGGTGACTGCAGGCACCAGATCTGAAACCACAACCTTTTGACCCGGTTTGATACCATTGGCAATCACACTGATATCGCCCTGGTTGAATAGAACCTCCACTGGTTGCCGCTGCAGCCGGCTCTCTTCATCTACCGTGTAGACAACACCATTCTTGATTGCTGAACGGGGGAGTACGATTCGGTCAGCTTGTGACTTGCCTTGTAGAAGTACCTGCACGAACATACCCTTTGATAGCGGAGGACGGAGGCCTGGTATGACTTTGTCGAATGGTCTGTCTACTGCGACTACGACACCCATGGTGCGGGTCTCAGGATCAACACTGTCGCTAAAGCGCACAAACTCCGCTTCCCATTCAGCAATAGCGGTTCCCATATCAAGTTTTAGAAGTGGCTTCAAGGCAACTGCTTGAGCAAGGTTTTCACCGAGCATTTCAAATTCTGAAAGCTCGCGACCAATGAAAAGACGGCGAATTGAAGAGAGAGGAAAGCGAGCAATAACTTCAACACGATCTACTTCATCCCCTACCAGTAGAGTTCCACCTTTACTGACATATTGATCTATTTCAATCGCCATATCAGCAACACGCATATTGAAAGGCGCGACTATGCTGGTATTTCCCAAATCTCTTTCAGCCTGAATCTTTTTCGCTTCAAGCACTTTGCGTTTGGTGGGTAACAGGGCCAGATTGTTTTTTACATTTTGTACTGCGTTTCGGCTATTCAGCAGATTTCTTTCTGCGTTATCCAGGTCACTTTTGGAAGCGGTGCCTTTTGCTGTAAGCTTGGTTACTCTCTCCAATTCACGTTGCGCTATTTTCAGGCCGCGTTCTTCAATGGAGAGAGAGGCCTTGGTATTATTCTGCTCTACCTGAAGCTCGGCAAGTTCAGCTGTTACCTGCGCCAGATTGAGTTCGTAATCGACAGGATCTATTTTCAACAATAGTGTGTCTTTGGTAATTATCTCCCCATTACGCAGTCGGGGATGAAGTTCAACGATACGCCCGGATACCTGGGCAACACCTGACCAGATGCGGGCCGGCTGTATGGTGCCGTAGCCTTCTGCGACAGGGGTTAATTCCAATTGAGGTGTTTCAATCACCCGTACCAGCTTGGTGGGCTCGCCAACTTCTTTGGTCTCTGGGGGCTGTTTTTGGCCGACCATCAATACCAGTATCCCGACCCCAATAACAATCGGGGGTATGAAGAGCAGTTTTCGCCAATTAGAATTTTTGTCGGACATATTATTTCCGTATTCAGGGTTTATATGGTCACAAATTGTTATAGATTGCTCTACTCTCAAGCAACACTCTGTAGTTGTTTGTTAAATGATTTTTTATCGCTTCGATTATGGCTCTGCTGTAGTTTTTCTTTTTCAATAGTCTAAGCAGTGTTGTCTTGCCAATATGGAACATAACTGTCTGTCCAATCAGGGCATGTACCAGAAATAGCACTTCCGCTTCCCTCGGTTGAGAACCAAGGTACTTCGCCACCAGCTTTGCAAGGGTGTGATTCATCGGTTGCAGAAAGTTGTCAAAGAGGATTTGGTAGGCTTCCGAGGGTTGGCTTTGCTCACGAAAAATGATTCCTGGTGCGTGTTTGCCAATCTCACCCAGGAGAGTATGTTCGAAGAAGTTGAGGAGCAATTGACAAGTCTGATCTGCACAATCTTCTGCTGAGTAGTGCTCAAGGTTCTGGTTGATGGACTCAAGCTGTTCAGATATACCGGCATGAAGTGTTTCTGACAGATAGCTGACAGTTGCGTTATAGAGTCCTCTCTTGTTCTCAAAATGGTAGGAGATAGCAGAGATATTTGCTTCCGCCATTTCAACTATTTCTCTCGTGCTCACACCTTCATAATCTTTGCTACCAAAGCTTTTTAAGGCTGCATTCAATAGACGTTTTCTGGTGTCAATCTGGTTTGGACTCAACTGAGTGGGCATAGGACTATAGCAATTAGATATCAGATCGATATATTAGCTTTGATAAAAATTTAAATCAAACGATTGATTTATATTTTAAAGGTTAAGAGAGATCTGATACGGCTGGTTTGTCATTATCTGGTGGGGAAGGTGCCCATATGTCAGAACCATGACTAATCCATTGTGTGGCCTGCCAGTTGCATTACATCTGGTATATGTGAGATCAAAACGCCGATGACCACCAGCACTACTAGCAAGGTTATTCCCCCGACGAAATTTACCAGCATATTTTTACCGGAGCTATGATCTGCAAGGGCATGGGCGACATCAGAAATGTTGACCAAACCCTGAAGCTTGTCATTTTTATAGATTAGAAGACGACGGCACTTATTGGTTCTCATGAGTTTGATGGCATTGGCACATGAGCTGTCATAATGGACAGATATAAGGTTTTTTGTACAAACATCGCTCAAGTTTAGTGCGTTTGGGTCTTGGCCTGCACCAATCACGCGCACCAGCAGGTCTCTCTCAGTAAACAGACCAGAGACCTGGTCATTGTCCATAACCACTAATGAGCCAATATTTTTTGCCGCCATGAAGCTTGTTGCGGCCTGAACATCTGTATTGCTGTCCAGAGAGGAGACAGGTTCTGATATGAGCTTACCAACGCAACATGCCATGTGATTGTCCTTTTATTTGGTATATAAAATATGATCTTAATTTTTTTATGCTTATTTTTTGATTTGGCAGCAATACCCATGCCAAAGTTTATGTCGCGAACAACATGAGAATTTGGATTTCGCTGGGCTAGCTCTGTAATGGTGGGGGCTCCATGATTTGTTCTGAGGTTCCCTGGTTATCGTGATCCTGCCTCAGGCTTAACCATAGACGGCAATTCCAGTCCTGGCTATACGGGTTGAATCAGAAACTATCACAGACACATTTCCCTCATCTTGTGCTATGTAATGCTTTTTCTTGTCTAAATCCTCACTCAACATCAGGGATCAGGCAAGACTAATCGTTTAACACGATAATGAGCGAATTTCATGGCATCCAGTGGTCTCTCTCTGTGCAACAGGGCCGATTCGATTAGTGTTAACAGGCCCTAGTGTTGCTGGGTTAATAAAACAAATATACTGTCTGATCAAGATGCCTCTGATCAATTAATGTGTCGGTGTTTGTCTGTCGAGACTTTCCGGCTTAACGCTGTAATAGAGAATAATTCATAGAACCTATAGTGAGACAAATCATGAAGGCTTCCGATCTAATCGTAAAATGCCTGGAAGAAGAGGGGGTAGAGTATATTTTCGGTGTTCCCGGTGAGGAAAATGCCGATTTCATGCTCTCTCTTGAGCAATCAACCAAGATTAAATTTATCCTTACCCGACATGAGCAGGGCGCAGCTTTTATGGCTGAGATCTATGGTCGACTCACAGGTAATCCCGCTGTATGTCTGGGTACATTGGGGCCTGGGGCAACCAATCTGATCACAGGCGTTGCTGATGCGAATATGGATCGTGCCCCAATGCTGGTATTAACCGGTCAAGGTTCAACAGAAAGATTGCATAAAGAGTCGCACCAGATCATGGATGTTGTGGATATGTTCACACCTGTTACCAAATGGGCAACCAGTATCTACAATGCCGTTACGATTCCCGAAGTTATTCGTAAAGCAGTGCGTATCGCACGTACCGAAAAGCCTGGTGCTGTATTAATCGAGTTGCCAGAAGATATCGCCAAACATCAAGTTGATTCAGAACCTCTTGAGCCTCGCCGCTTTCGACGCTCGGTGGCTGACGATAAAATCGTTGATCAGGCTTTTGAACTGCTCAAAAAAGCCAAAAGGCCGGTGATTATTGCAGGTAACGGTGCAATTCGACGTCGAGCTGCAAAGCAGTTACGTCTCTTGTGCGAAAAAACGGGCATAGGCGTACTCACTACCTTTATGGCAAAAGGCGCTGTGGACTGTGCCGCAGACTACTGTCTGTACACCATTGGGCTTGGCAGCAAGGACTATCCAACATTAGCGATTGATGAAGCTGATCTGGTGATAACCCTGGGATTCGATATGGTCGAATATCATCCAAGGTTGTGGAATCCGCATAAGAACAAAACTATTATCCATGCTGATTTTCTGCCATCGGAGGTAGATGAATACTACCACCCTCAGGTCGAACTGGTCGGAGATCTGGCCCACACACTATGGATGATCAATGAGCGCATAGAGCAGCGGGGTGTTGCCGATTTTGATCTGCAGCGACAGACAGAGCTTCGCTATCTGATGCAGAAAGAACTGGCGGTACACTCTGATGATGATACAGAGGGTTTGCTACGCCCTCAAAAGATGTTGTGGGATCTTCGTCAGCTTCTTGGGCCAGATGATATCCTGCTGTCCGATGTTGGCGCGCATAAAATGTGGATTGCACGCCACTATCATTGCCATCAACCAAACACCTGCTTGATTCCCAATGGCTTCTGCTCGATGGGATCTGCCTTGCCAGGTGCGATTGCAGCCAGTCTTGTAGCACCAGATAAGCGCATTATCGGAATTGCCGGTGACGGAGGATTCCTGATGAATGTTCAGGAGATGGAGACAGCGAAACGTTTGAACTGCAATCTGGTTATGCTTATTTGGGAAGATTGCGCGTACGGCCTGATTGCGTGGAAGCAGGAGAGTCAGTTTGGTCGGCATACAGAGTTGGCATTTGGCAACCCAGACTGGCTTCAGTTAGCCGACTCTTTCGGTTGGAGTGGGTATCAGGTTGAAAACAGCAGCTCCTTCGCTGGCATACTTGAAGCTGCTTTTACTCAGCCAGGTCCAAGCTTGGTTGTTGCGCCGGTTGACTACCGTGAAAATATGAAGCTCACGCAAAGGTTGGGTGAAATTACCCAGCCTTGCCCTTTATCAAGTTGAGGAAGTTGAATATGACCACCTGTCTGAAGGTTACTTCACCCTATGATGGAGAAGTTCTGCAGGAGTTGCCCTGTGATGACAGTGCTGCCATTGAAACAGCATTAGATCGAGCCTACTCCTGTTATCGAAACCGTAAGGGATGGATTCCTCTGCATGAGCGTGTAAGGATTCTTGAAGCTGTTGCAGAATTGATGTCAGATCGTTGTGATGAATTGGCACTTCAGGCGGCTCGAGAGGGTGGAAAGCCGCTGATGGATTCTCAGGTGGAGGCGAAACGCGCCATCGATGGTATTAAGCTGGCCATTGAAACCATTCGTACAGAGTCTGGAGAGGTTGTGCCTGTGAATGCAACCCAAGCGGGTAGCCAGCGGCTTGCTTTTACCCAAAAAGAGCCGATTGGAGTAGTGGTTGCTGTCAGTGCCTTTAACCATCCGTTGAACCTGATCGTACACCAGGTGGCTGCGGCAGTTGCAGCAGGGTGTCCAGTGATCGTCAAGCCAGCTGAAGATACCCCGGTTTCATGCAAGACATTTGTGGATTTACTACACGAAGCAGGACTTCCAAAGGCGTGGTGCCAGTTTGTATTACCTGAAAATCTTGAATTGGCTGAACGCTTGGTTACAGATCCACGAGTGGGCTTTTTCAGTTTTATTGGCAGTGCAAAGGTAGGCTGGATGCTACGCTCCAAACTCGCCCCAGGGACACGATGTGCGTTGGAGCATGGTGGTGCTGCTCCGTTGATACTGGCGTCAGATGCTGATCTGGATAAAGCTTTGTCTGCGGTTCTCAAAGCGGGCTTCTATCATGCAGGGCAGGTCTGTGTCTCAGTACAACGGGTATTTGCAGAAGCAGAAGTTGCTGAAGTGTTCAGCGAAAGATTGGCCGAGCTTGCAAGAGCTTTAAAAGTTGGTGACCCAGCTTTGATAGAGACAGAAGTCGGGCCACTGATTCGTCCCAGTGAGGTCAGCCGGGTTGCCAAGTGGGTTGAGGAGGCTAAATCAGAAGGCGGAAAGTTGTTAAACAGTGGTGGTATATTGGATAACAACTGCTACAGCCCGACAGTAATATACAATCCTTCCTATGAGTCCAAGGTATCTCAGCAGGAGATATTTGGCCCAGTTGTTTGTGTCTACAAGAGTGATTCAATAGAGGCATCACTACAACATGCCAACGCACTTCCTTACGCCTTTCAGGCAGCAGTGTTTACCAGCAATATTGATACAGCCATGCTGGTCTACCGTAATATCGATGCCTCTGCTGTGATGGTTAATGAGCACACCGCATTTCGTGTGGACGGTATGCCATTTGCGGGATTACGCCAATCTGGACTTGGTGTTGGGGGTATCCCGCATACGATCCGAGATATGCAGGTTGAAAAAATGATGGTGTTGAATTCTGTAAACCTTTAAACCAAAAAGCACTAAATATTCCCTTCCTTGCCAGGGGCGACCCACACTAGTGTGGTATTTTATAAATCAAGAAGGTAAAAGTCATGACAATCCACGACTATTTTTCCAAGCGGCCTATATTGACTCTGCTGCTATTGATGATATCTGCATTGGCGTTCGGTTTAATGACGGTAAATATCTTTCGATTGTTCGCGGCGAATTGGAACTTCATTACTACCTACGGGGTGGTTGCATTGAGTGAAGGCGCTTTATGGCAGACGATGGAACTACTTTTGACTGGGTTCCTGTCGATCATATTCTTCCTCTTGTTCCGGTTTTCTGAGGAGATTCTGATTGGTTGGGTTAGTACTCGAAAGATGCCAGGCCATATTAAGTCTTAGTGTCATCGAGCATGCAGAGCAGTTAAACAGAGACGATAGCGGGATCAAGGGGAGTAAACAGGACTTCTGAGAAATTCATACCATATGGTGCGGCAAGGCCGCACCATACATTACACTTCTATTAACCCTGTAATCCAATACTGATCATTCAGGAACTGGTACTGGAAATCTACAGGGTTTACTCACCTTAGAGATTCTCTTCGATGATCATAGGTTGAAACTTAAATACATTTTTAGATTTTGGGTTAACAGTGATTTTGACCCAATGTACACGGCTGGATCCAAAGTTTTCAACTCGAGTGAAGTTACCAATAAAACCATTTTCAACCAGACCAGGTTTGTCGACTCGGAAATAGTGAGAATCACCGTGAGCAAGAACAACAGGTTTGCCATATTCTAGGGTACGTTGCTCAAGTGTAGTCAGTATTTCTGTGAAACCAAGTCTGGCAGCTGTCAGTGCATCACCTGAAGGTAAGGCGTAGCTGACTTCCAGGATCGGGTTGGCCTGCATCATAAACAGTACACCTGGTGCCTTCTCCTCAATTGCTTTATCGAATGTACTGTTGATCCACTCGACAGCCGCATCGATACGACGAATTGCTTCAGCATCGTCCTCATCTGTTCTTGTAGCAGAGGAGGCTGGGTCAAAGGCTTTCAAGCCATTATTACTGCCAACAACATGCAGGGCAGCAAACATCACGCCATTCTTACTCCAGCGAACATTCTCAGGAAACTCTTCATAGCCATCAGTCCAGGCCTGAGTTTCTACAGACATGGTTTTTCCACCGATGGTTTTACCTGGGTTGAAAAAGAAAACCTCTCTAAGCATAGCCAGGCGTTCTAAAGGTTGATATTCGCCAGCATTGACACGATGACAGTCAGTCCACTCATTGTCACCAGGTGTGTAGATAAAGGGCTTATTGAATGCGTTGTAACGCTCCAGACGATCATAGAAGAGGTCATTCGAGCATTCAGTGCCACCACTCTTAATGTCACCGGTATGAATGACCCATTTTAGTTTCTTTTGACGGTTGATTTTTTTTACAAGATTGTCGAAGGGTGGATATTCAGTGTATGGCGCTACACCATAGGGGACATCACCAATCATGGCGAATGAGAATGCATTTGAGTCCTCTCTGTCCCTATCGTCTTCATATTCTCCACCAGCTACAACAGAGAAGGATATCAGTGCTGCTGCAAGGCTAGAGGTTATTTTAGTAAATGATGATTTCACGTTAATATCTCCAAGAAAAATTTATTCCAATTGATTACTATATTATCGGATCTAGTGTCAGCTATTTGTCACCAGAAACTCAGGTATCGCTATATCAACTGGTGGTAGGGTGCTCTTGATCAACTTTTAAACATGGAGGGGAGAGTGTAGATAGGAACCCTTTCAGGAAGATTTCATTTGTGCATTCGATATATGACAATTCTATTTCACAAAATGTCAATAAATCCCACAAAAAACTATGTTCTTGGATCCACACATATTTTGTATTTAAATTATCAAGCTAAATTCATAATTTATTCATGTTGCGCAAATATAATTATCATATAAATTTCATAAATGTATTGCCCAAAGTGACATAAATTATCTTCAGAATGCGCTTACTTACGGAGGAGCAGGTCGTGAGTCATGGAGTGGCATAGTTATTTACTCGGCACCTTAATGTGCCGGGTTAATAAGAGTTTTAAAAAAATACTAATCCGAGGATGATTGTCCATGTTCAAACATAAATTACTCTCTATCGCCATTGCTGCCACAATTGCAATCAGCGGTTCAGTGGTTGCCGGTGGTATTAAAAGCCACAATTTCAAGCCACTGGATGAGTCAGCAAACTCAGCTGACTGGGATCCAGCCTCACCATGGAAGCTGCCAAAGGGGTTCAATCAATGGGTTGTGTCTGATGAGACCAACCTGAATATCTACGACAATGGTCGTGATGACTGGCATGACATGAACACTGTCAATGAAACAGGCCCTGAAAAAGGTCGTTTCATGTACCGTACTCATGAGCTGCGTCTCCCAGACAGCCTGCCAGAGGGTGGTACAGTAAGTGTTGTAGACCTGAAGACTGGCGAAACAAAGATTCTTGCGCAAGACCCCAGCTACAATGCTCTCGACGGTATCCGTTGGACCCCTTGGGGAACCATCCTCTTTGCAGAAGAGGTTGAAGGTGGACGTCTGCTAGAGATTTTCCTCGAAGATGACTTGATGACAGCTAAATCTGTAGTTGATCGTCCAGCTGTTGGTCGTCTTGCACACGAAGGTATTGATCTCGATAAAGAGGGTAACTTGTATATAGTCGATGAGCATCGTGGACGCACATCAGGCTGCAACGGCGTTGTACCTTGTGGCGGCGGCGTATACAAGTTCGTACCTGATCAGGCTGGTGATCTCTCTACTGGCTCACTCTACGTTCTTAAAGTCAATGGTGCTGATGGCGTTGGTATGGGTGAATGGGCTGGTCCTATCGATCCATTAACTGCACGTCAATCCGGTACTGATGCTGGTGGTCAAAGCTATCAGCGTCCTGAGGATGTGGAAGTGATCGGTGAGACGCTTTATGTGGCTATTACTGAAGGACCACGAGATACCGAAACTGATGATGCTGGGCAACTGGTATTTAATAGTGAGCTGTATGAAGGCCGTGTCATTGCAGTTGACCTCAATACCATGAAAGTTACCAATTTTGTAAAGCCTGGTATGAATGTACCTGTTGAAATTGGTAAGCCTGGTGAAGAAGGGCATCAATCAGGTTTTGACAGTGTTGACAACCTGGCTGAAGCACCAAATGGTGACCTGGTAATGATTGAGGATAACAAGCCTTCTGATATATGGTTTGCCAGTCAAGTTACCAATAAGTATGGAGCATCACGTTATGTTTCTCTGTTTGCTTCGTTGACTGATCCTGGTGCTGAGGGAACCGGTATATATTTCAGCCCAGAAGATAATAAAACCCTTTACGTTAATGTTCAGCACTCAGCTGCTGATGATGGTGATGCAACATGGGCGATCAGTCGTAAAGGACCAAAGTCAGAAAAAGACGATGATGATCGTGAGGATGACGATAACAGAAAATAAAAAGTAGTGACTGGCAGGGAAGCCGGTTCAAAAGAGAAGGGAGTTTACAACTCAGGTGGCCTATGGCCACCTTTTTTTATCTTTTCAAAAAATGTTGTTCCTCAAACCTGGCAAAAATCTTCCTGATTACCCTCCATATTCAGCAAAAGAGTATCAACCTGTATATAGGTAATTTGCAGGTAGTGCCTGGTAGAGAACCACTTAAATTTATTTGAAGCATCACTTTTCTTTTCGAGTGCAGTTGGTGGGGCATGGCCCCACCCTACCTGTCTATATTAAAGTGTAGGGCGGGGCCATGCCCCACCAAGTCGCGCTGGAAATTCACAAAAACCATCTGGAACCTTCCGCAGATCCTTAACTATCACCGTAACTCTGAGTGATACCGAATTTACAGCATGGCCCACTAGTATGACGTACCACACTAGAGTACGGAATAATGAAGTTTGCCTGTAAGTAATCTGATAAATCCAAAAAGTATAAACAAAACGTCATCAAAACCACAAATTTTCGAAATCTAATCTGTATAGGGTTTTGTTCTTCTGCATAAGATGCAATTGATCAACCTAAGGATGACACAGATGTCTATACAAAAGCGCCTTCTGGCTGCCCTTATCGCGGCGTCATGCCAATCGGTCTATGCCGATACAACGGTTTTTATTAATGAAATACACTACGATAACGCAGGAGCTGATAGTGGTGAATTTGTAGAGATTACCGGTCCAACAGGTACAGATCTCTCCGGTTGGCAATTGGTGCTATATAATGGCTCCTCCTCAGTCCTTAGTCCATATGCCATCTATGATCTCTCCGGAGTTCTGAGTGATGATACAGGCAGTGGGTATGGCTTTAGCAGCATAAGTCACAGTGGCATACAGAATGGTGCTCCTGATGGTATGGCCTTGGTGGACAATACAGGGTTGGTTGTACAGTTTATCAGTTATGAAGGAAGTTTTGTTGCCAACTCCGGTGTAGCTGCTGGAATGACCAGTATCGATATCGGTGTATCCGAATCCTCTTCTACCCAAATCGGGCAGTCTCTTCAGCTGCAAGGCAGTGGTACCCTTGATACTGACTTTGTCTGGGTCTCAGGCCTTACTCAAACCGTCAGCACACTGAATGTAGGCCAGAGTCTGAATGGTTCCGATATCGGTGATGGTAGTGGTGCAGGGGATACAGGTGGCAATAACAATGAGGTCCTGGCTATATACGATATCCAGGGATCAAGTCATACCTCAGCCTACGATGGACAACAGGTTACAACGACAGGTGTTGTCACAGCAACCGATTCCAATGCAGTATTTGTGCAGGATGTATTGGGTGACGGTAATGATGCGACATCTGATGCGATCTACATCTATACCGGTACTGGGCACGGTCTGCAGGTTGGTGATGCGGTACGTGTATCAGGTGTTGTCAGTGAATATGTTCCTGGTGGCAGCTCTTCCGGCAATCTATCTCTGACTGAATTCTATCGTCCTGACATCACTGTTGAATCCAATGATAATATGCTGCCAGAGCCGGTCATGCTCGGTAGAAGTGGACGGGTTCCACCAAATCAGATTATCGACAACGACTTACTCACGATTTTTGATCCACTGCAGGATGGCATAGATTTCTACGAGAGCCTTGAAGGGATGCGCGTCAAAGTAGAGGATGCGGTTGCCGTATCACCTACCAATGGATATGGCGAGATCTTTACCCTGGCCAACAATGGTGTTGATGCAACGGGTTTAAATGATCGTGGTGGCATCACTATTCAGCCTGATGACTTTAATCCTGAACGTATTCAGATCGATTTCGACAGCGGTATCTACGATCTGTTTGTTAATGTGAATAGTAGCGATCGACTCGGTGATGTAACCGGCGTTGTTGGATATTCATACGGTAATTTTGAAGTCTATCCCACAGAGGAATTCACCCGTAGTGATGAAAACCTTCAAGCCGAAGAGACAAATCTGGTACGTGAACGCGAACGTCAGTTGACTGTAGCGAGTTACAATGTGCTGAATCTTGATCCAAATGATGAAGATGGTGACCAGGATGTGGCTGATGGCCGTTTTACTCAGCTCGCTCAACAGATTGTCAGTTCACTTAAAGCGCCAGATATTATTGGTCTGCAGGAGATACAAGATAGCACTGGTTCAACTGACGATGGTGTTGTTGATGCAGAAGTGACTTTGGAAATGCTGGTTGCTGCGATTCGTGAAGCGGGTGGCCCAAATTACGAATATATCGATAACCCCCCTGTGAATAACCAGGATGGTGGTCAGCCAGGTGCCAATATCCGGGTTGCTTATCTCTATAATCCTGAGTACGTCGAACCAGATATGGAGTCGGTCACCAAGCTAACAGATTCAGATTTAGCTGATGGCGATGCTTTTGAAGGAAGTCGTAAGCCTCTCTATGTGCGCTTCCAGGCAGCCGATGCAGAGATTCATCTGATCAATAATCACTTCTCATCCAAAGGTGGTAGCACACCATTGTTCGGTACAGTTCAACCTTCGGTGAATGGCAGTGAGGATCAACGTCTTGCACAAGCGCAAGTAGTCAATGAATTCGTTGCCACACTGCAAGAGGATGATCCTGACGCTAATGTGGTCGTGCTGGGTGATTTGAATGAATTCAATTTTATGTCACCGATCCTCGCACTCAAGGGAGAGAGCACACCACAACTGGTCAACTTGACTGAGAGCCTGCCGGTTGAGGAGAGATATACCTATAATTACCAAGGCAATGCTCAGGCACTTGACCACATCCTGGTGTCCCATGGTTTGGCAGAGCATGCAGAGTATGACGTCGTGCATCTGAATACAGAGTTTTTCGATGCTGCCAGTGACCATGATCCGGTTGTTCTGCGACTTGAACTGTCAGATGAGAAGCGTGTGAGATTTGCAACCTTCAACGTGTCGTTGAATCGCTCTAATCAGGGTGATCTGATTACTGATCTTTCAACACCTGATAACCCTCAAGCAAAAGCCATTGCTGAGATTATTCAGCGAGTGCGTCCGGATATACTACTGCTGAATGAATTCGACTATGACGATGCACGTGAGGCCATCGACCTGTTCCGCCAGAACTATCTGCGGGTAAGGCAAAACGGTGCGAAGAGAATCCGTTACAAACATATGTATGTAGCTGAGTCGAACACTGGAGAGCCTACAGGTTTTGATTTGGACAATGATGGCTCAACCGATGGTCCAGGTGATGCGCAAGGTTTTGGCAACTTCCCTGGTCAATATGGCATGGTGGTGTTGTCGCGCTATCCCATCAAATACAACAAAGTTCGCCTTTTCCAGAAGTTTTTGTGGAAGGATATGCCAGACTCCATGATGCCTGAGGCGTGGTATAGCGAAGATGAAAGGTCGGTACTCAGACTCTCTTCCAAGAGTCATTGGGATATTCCTGTCAAAGTGAAAGGTAAGCTGATCCATGTGCTTGCAAGCCACCCAACACCGCCTGTGTTTGATGGTCCTGAAGACAGAAATGGACGTCGTAACCACGATGAAATCCGCTTCTGGATGGACTACATCACCGATGCTGACTACATCTATGATGATGATGGTGTTACAGGTGGTCTCTCTGCAAATGATCGATTCGTAATTATGGGAGACCTGAATGCCGATCCACATGATGGTGACAGTACAGGCGACCCAACCAGCAAGCTCCTGGCTCACCCATTGGTTAACACAGCCATTACCCCGGTAAGCATCGGTGGAGCAGATGCTATGCTAAGACAGGCTAGCGCCAATATCACCCATATTGGTGGTGCCGATTTTGATACCGCTGACTTTGCAGATGGATCTCCTGGCAATCTCCGTGCAGACTACGTATTACCTTCTAAAAACCTCAGGATGCTGGGTGCCGGTGTATTCTGGCCCGCAGCTACCGATCCATTCTTTGATCTTGTTGGGGATTGGCCATTCCCAAGTTCAGATCATCGCCTGGTTTGGGTTGATCTGGAGAAGAAGCAAAAATAAGGAGACGTTGATTTCCCCACAGCCCGGATAATGTTTTAAAGAGACTAACGGGCTCTTTACAGGCAGCGGGTGGATTATTTCGTGCTGCTGGGGGACAGGGTGACAGGGAAGTCATCCTGACAACGACTCTATGCCGGTTAATTCGACTTAAGCCACTGAAAAAGAAGCCACATTTACCTTTGCTACACGCCAGATAACGCTTTCCCCAAGCGGATGGCCTCTGTCAATAGTTCCTGCTCTCATCCCTTCAGTCTAATTTGATGCATGGTGTTACACACCGTGACTCTCCATTGGATACTCTGCGTTGGAATAGGTGATTGAATATGCTTAAGAAGGGGTGGTATGTTGGTTGAACCTAAAAATCAGTTGACCGCTCCATTCTAATAACATGTTCATGATTTTGATGAAATTAGCTTCGATGGTCATGGTCACCTGTTGGGTGAAATACGCTACAACGTGAATTGCACACTTGTGGCGGCGCATGGCGGCGTTGCAACTCCTTGGAATAGCAGGCTATTCCGCGTCGTTGCGTCTTGCCCTGCACCACCACAAACGCACACTTCACGCTGTCCAACTGATCTTTTTAGGTTGAAACTACCTGAGCCAGACTCTATTAAGGAACAGCATGATCCGTATCTATGGAATTAAAGATAATCTTAACCCCATAAAGAGAAAACTCTCTGATGTTATTAATCAATGTATGGTCGAAGCACTCTCATTTCCCGACAATAAACGAGCGCACAGGTTTTTCCCCATGGAAAAAGAGGACTACTTCTATCCTCAGGGGAGAACTGATGCCTATACAGTTATTGAAATTTCAATGTTGGAGGGGCGTACTGTCGAGGCAAAGAAAAGTTTAATTCATCTGCTATTTCAGCGAATTGAGTCAGAATTGGGGGTGTCACCAGTGGATGTGGAGATTACAATTTTCGAAGCACCAGCCAGTAACTGGGGTTTTAGGGGGGTTACTGGTGATGAAGCTAAATTGAGCTACAATGTGAAAGTTTGAAAGGCCTTTGGGCTGTTGCGGTTAATGTGGATTCAGCGCTACTGAAATATTGAAGATGTAATCAGGTATCACTAAATAATGAGTCAAGATGCTAATAATATTAAATGCCCTAATTGTGGCGTAGAAATTGATGTTAATGAAATACTCTACCATCAGCTAGATGAAGAGCTAAAGAAAAAATATAACGACCAGATTTCTAAAGAGCGGAAAGAACTAGTCGCCAATGAAGAAAAACTCAAGGCAGAGAGAGAGGCCATTGAGCATGAAAAAGAGAGTTATAAAGATAAGTTGGCAAGCGCAATCCAGGATGGTTTAAAGGCTGAAAGTGGGAAGCTGAAAATCGAATTAAAAAAACAGGCTGAAGAAGAACAGGAAGAGAGATTGGCAGCCCTTCAAAAGGAGCTGGTGAGTAAATCGGAGCAGGTAAAGGAGCTTAATAAATTTAAAGCGGATATAGAGCGCCTGAAGCGTGAAAAAGATGAGCTAAAAGATAAAATAGAACTGGAAGCACAGCAGCAAATAAACAAAACTCTGAGTGAAGAGAAAGAGAAGATAAGAAAATCTGAAGCACAAAAGGCTCAGCTCAACATATCAGAAAAAGAGCAGATTATTAATCAGCTGAAAGAGCAACTGCAAGAGGCCCAGCGCAAAGCGGATCAGGGTTCCATGCAGCTACAGGGGGAGGTTCAGGAGTTAGCGATTGAGGAGTGGCTGGCTGTTCAATTTCCTCTCGACTCTATAGATGAAATAAAAAAGGGTGAGCGTGGCGCTGACTGCATGCAGACCATTAATACACACAGTCGAACAAACTGTGGAACCATCTATTATGAAAGTAAGAGGACTAAAAACTTTCAGCCCACCTGGATAGAAAAATTCAAATCAGATATCCGCGACAGGAATGCAGATATCGGTGTTTTGGTTACAGAAGCCATGCCGGCAGGTATGGAGCGCCTGGGTCTGAAAGATGGTATATGGATATGCTCCTTCGATGAGTTCAAGGGACTATGTACCGTATTGAGGGAATCAGTGATTCAATTAAGTATGGCGATCACCACCCAGGAGAATAAGGGTGAGAAGATGGGCATGCTCTATGATTTCCTCACCAGTAACGAATTCCGCTTGCAGATTGAAGCCATCGTTGAAGGCTTTACCCAAATGAAAACAGACCTGGAGTCTGAGAAACGCTCGATGCAGGGGATTTGGAAAAAGAGAGAGAAGCAGATCGATAAAGTGCTGCTCAATACCAACCACATGTACAGCTCGATTAAGGGTATTGCCGGCAGTGCAGTTCAATCGGTAGCACTGTTAGAGTTGCCTTCAGGTGATGATGATGCTGAATAACAAGGATGTATAAAAGCAGAATATACTTTTCTGCCCAAAGAAGTAGCATAGTGTCAGGTAGGGTGGGGCCATGCCCCACCAAAAACCATGATGCATCGTAGGGTGCGGCCCTGCCGCACCTTTTTCTGTTACCTATCAGAATCCATTTTCCATATTCCCACGCTCCAGCGTAGCAACGATATAAAATGTAGTGGCATTAAAGCATATACCCTGTCTTTGTTGTCACCATGCCAGCAAGCTGCTGTTTCGCCCTCCTAGGCGAGTCACTTTTCTTTTTCGCCAAAAGAAAAGTAACCAAA
>NZ_JBSYOQ010000008.1:0-9139 GCF_058244645.1 Candidatus Thiodiazotropha sp. AKAK3 | reverse complement strand
TGAGAATCTGTAAACATACTTTTAAAACCGTACTTCAATATAAATACCCGGTCATTCTTCGTATTTCTTGAACATATAGAACCAATCTTTAAGACGTGTCGATACTGCCATCTTGAATCTGGGGGGGCAAATCAAATCTATTTGGAGTGGGTGTCTAGTTAGTATCTAATCAAATCTATTTGGAGTGGGTGTCTAGTTAGTATCTCTAGTTAGTATCCTACGGTCTTTCCGAATACTACCGGCCCCTGCCGGGATTGGATGAGTGGATACGGCGACGAATCCGCATGTGCTATTTGAAACAATGGCGCAAGCCACGTACCCGCATCCGCAATCTGATCAAACTCGGTTCCAGGATACGAACAGCTGTGTGTCTTGGTCTGAGCTCAAAGGGGCCGTATCGCTTGGCGAGAACGCTTGCCACGCAATCGGGAATGACCAACAAGTGGTTGGCGAAACAAGGGCTCGTCTCAGTGCGAGAGATATGGATTAAGTTTCACTACGCTTGATGAACCGCCTAGTGCGGACCCGCATGCTAGGTGGTGTGGGGAGGGCGGGTTAGATACCCGTCCTTACCCGATTATAACTCATTTTTTAAGCTCTTTAAATAAAGCATACTGACTCGCTATTAATATCGGAAGAAAAGGTAAGCTTAGCAACAATAATAAACCACCAAACCCTAAATGATTTACAATATTTATCCCTAATAACAATACAACGAAAGCCGCTATTATCAAACTGGCGACACTTCCAAGCACCAGGAATTTAACCTTTTTATTATGCTCAAGTATTTCTGATGGTTTTGGGTTTATAGTTTGAAACTCATTTATATGAGCCCAATTTATAATCATGTAAAATATTACAGGTAAAAACATCCACCGAACATCCCATTTGGCATCTTCGAATAAGATTAGCATTGCTATCAGAAAGCCAATTACGACCCAAACTTCAATCAATTTAAGTTGCTTTCTGTTCATCTACTTTGAGTTATAACGCCACGCTCTGCGGGAATTTGAGAGCGAAAGCGAACAAATTTTCCGTAGCATTGACTTGTTAGGTGCTTTTATTTCGTAATGCATTGCTGGCATCCAATACGCTATTTACTTCATTCCAAGGAATTGGCGCAATAGGAATTTTTCCATTGGCTTGGAGACACATTTTTTGAAATTCTTTATTTATATGTGAGGACACACCTATCCACCACTCAACACCGCCGTACATAATTCCATAACATCTTAAATTATCCATTTTCGATGATTGTGCATAAGAAATCATCTGAACAGGACATTTCTTTTTGCTGTGGATTACTGCATACCCAAAAATAGGATAAACATGCGTAGATTTTGCATCTCTCGAAAGCAATATTTCCCGAATTTTCTCTGCATGAGGCCCTAGGTCCACTTCTGAGAATGTTGGTAGAGTACATACATGTGCTCGAAAGAGTACGCTCAAGTGAAATAACTTAAAAGATGCATAGTCTACATTTATCCAAAGTACCTCCTCTTTCTCCCAAGGACAAAGTAAAGGACAGTTTTCGACCCAGAGACTATGGAATGGTTTTTCAAAGTGCTCATTGAAAAATTGTTCACAATCTTCACAGAACAATTTTTCTCGTAGACCTTTCTGCAACGTACTCCATCCTTTCCTACCTTTTCCTGTAATCCCTATTAATTTATGGTTTTGATCATAAAGATCAGACCATAAGAATTCAGGAATAATATGTGAATTACGTAATTCCTGGTCTGTATGGCATAACTTACATTTTGGCACGTGTAGAACCTAACAGCAGTATTAAAAGGCCAATGCCCTTTTAATACATATTATCGGGATGACCTTTTTAATTGTTGTGTAAACTACTCTAGTTCCCATCTATCTGAAATCCTTAATGATTATAGATTATGATTGTGGCATGGCCAGTAAAAAAGGACAATGTCCCTTTTGACTTCCTAATTAAAGAGGATGCTAAATAATGTCGCAGTATCAAAAACTGCAGATTATATGAAAAATAATTGAGGTGGATTCAGGATACACTATTATTTATTCAAATAACTTCAAGCTTGGTCACTACTCCCTCAACACCATCCACCTCAATAAGCTCACCATCACTGAGCTGTTGCAGGATACCCGGTAGATTTACCACCGCTGGAATTCCAAACTCACGGGCTACTATAGCGCCATGGGACAGATAGCCGCCGGTCTCCATTACCAGTCCACCGGCTTTCAGGAAAAGGGGAGTCCATGCGGGATCTGTCGAGGGGGCGACCAGGATTTCGTTATGCCCCAACCGTTCGCCTTGCTCTGGGTTGTGTAAGATTCTTGCAATGCCTCTGGTTCGGCCTGTACCTACCGGGATACCTTTATAGCAATCACCACCTGCCAATGTTGCACCACGCTTCTCTATCTGCTCTATGTTTTTACCATCGGGTTGTTGCATGATTACATCTGCTGCTTCTTCTTGCTGCCAGATTTCGAACTGTCTGCGGCGGTCAACTATCCTTGGCTTTACTGCTTCTCCCGCTAGGGCGTTTTCTAACACAGCAAAAATCTCATGCTGCATCAGGTAGAGGATTTCATCCCTCTTCTCAAGCCAGCCTGCTTCAACCCAGCGCTCACCTAAATGGAGTAACATCTGACGAAGTGGGTCCATCATTGCGATCATCGCACTGCGAGCCGCCTCCCGATCATTGCTACCACGTTTGGCTGCATCTACCATGCTGTTGAGCATTGGGCGTTTCCACCAGGGTAGGGCGTGTTTCACTCGCTCTAGTGCTTTATTCCGCGCCTCCTGTTGTATATGCGACTGGGCCTCAAGGTCGGTTTCTGCCAGCTGCAGGAGGTTATCCAGGAGATAGTCGGGTTGTTCATGCCAACGTGGATTGCGGGTGTAGGTTTCGTAGAGGCCGCGATGTCCATGGCGCTTTAGAAATGTTGTGAATCCCTGTCGTAATGGGTTGGACTTGGGCAGTTGACGCCAGTCGAGTGCTTCACCTCTCTTGCGCTGTTGCAGCCACTCTTGGGTGAATGGGTCTGCGACTGCTTGCTTTGCGAGTGTCACCAGGTCGTATCCCATTTGTGCGGTGACGCTGGGTGAACCGCCAGCCATCAGCGCAGCGGCCAGGGCATGCCCTTCTCCAGGCAGCCTCTCATCTATGGTATCCACCAGAAAGCTGAGCGCGCTACTGGCAGATCCCTGGAGGAAATGGAGGTCATGTGCATCTCTACTGTAGCGGCAGTATTTGCGTAGTGTGGTTGCGAAATCTTCTTCTGTTTCAGGTAGTGGGTCGTTTTTCCACTGTTCGACTTTTTTCATGACCTGGTTGATTGATGCTCGTCCCGCTTTGAGTCTGGCGGGGGAGTTGATGAGATAACGTATCAGGTTAATGCCCTGTGCCAATCGCTGTCGCTTTGATGGGGAGAGTTCTATTGTTGGTTGATGACCACCGATCAGGCGATTCATCGCTTCAGGCATGACCCCAACCGAGGCGTACCCCTCCCACTGTAACAGAGAGAGGTTGATATAGAGTCGGCCTTTAAATAGCCCAGCTCGTTGCACACCTGGTTGTAGTTTAACCCCGGCGAGCTTAAACCCCTCTTTGAGTATTGCGTTGACCAAACGTCGGGATGCACTCCAGTCGAAGGGGGAGAGGGGGTAGGGCACCACATCTTTGGTGTTGCCTCGTGACCAGATCTCTGGCTGGGTTGCCAGCTCAGGGTAGGTGCATCGATTTGTTGCTGTGATAGGCCGGGCCTGCAACAGCCAGAACTGTTTGCCATCCCAGGCCCACTCCAGGTCGAAGTCAGGCTTGGTATAGTCAAGGGCAGAGGCTGCCAGACGCAGCTGTTCACCTAGTTGCAGTGATTCAGTTTCATTCAATGCTGGGGTGTTGTCACTGGGTAGCTGAAGTGCTTCGGTGCCGCCACCAGGCTTGGCATCGATCCGCAGTGATTTATCGCCAGGGGTTAACGACAGCAGCTTCAGGCTGTCATCCTGTAGATCCTCGGCCAGGACAATCTCATCCCCCGTTGTACGACCGCTCACCAGGCTCTCACCAAGGCCTTGGGTGGCGTGGATTACCATCCGGTCGTCACGTCCGCTTTGTGGGTCTTTGGTAAAACCGATGCCGCTGACCTTGGCTGGTATCAGGGGCATGATCAGTACTGCCATCGACGCCTGCTCATGGGCCAGACCGATACGCTCGCGATAAGCAATGGCAGTGGCTGTCCATAATGAGAGCCAGACCGTGCGAATTGCCTGCTCCATGGCTGAATCACCCTGAACGTTAAGGCAGGAGGCATGGATACCGGCGAAGGAGGCGCGGGTGGAATCTTCTTGTGGTGCTGATGAACGTACCGCCATTGGGCTATTGGCTAGTGACTTCAGTTCAACTCCTGTAGGGAGATGGATAAGTCTATCTGTCACTTCAGCCAGGGCTTCAGCTCTTACATCTTGGGGTGATCTTGCAGCTTTCAGTAGTTCAAGTTCAAGCTTGGAATTATCGAGCCATCGCCGATACGCCTCTACACTGACCACCTGCCCAGGTGGTATCTTAAATCCGTAACGATACAGTCGCGCAAGCTGCCACGCCTTGCCGCCAACCTGTTCTGCTCCTGCCTGCAGGATCGCTTCCCAGCTGTTAATGATCATGACGTCAATCCGTGAAGAAAGAGATTGAACATGGTGTGGCACTCTTCATGGAGATCGATCTCTCTGTTGTTGAGCCAGCGCATCAACGAAGCGAGGTAGAGAAACTCCAGATATTGGGCAGCAGTGGCAGCTTCAAGGTCATTGCGAAACTCACCGCTCTCCTGACCTTGTTTGATAAAGTTGGTGAAGAGCTGCTCTACGCCACTGCGTTTCTGGCTGTTAGGGTTGTAGGGGAGGCCGGCCTCTCTCATGCGTAGGTTGAGGTAGGGGCCTATGTGTTGACGATGCTTTTTCGACCAGTCTGCACTCAGATTAAGAAACCCCTTTAACTGCTCAGCAATGGTTGCTAAGTCGGAGAGCTGCTTGAGTATCCCTGGTAGTGTCTTGGTCAGTTCTCGGTGAAATTGGTGGCGCAGCAGGGCCTCTTTCACCGGGAAGTATTTATAGAGTGTCCCCTTCGCCACATCTGCTGATTCGGCGATTGCTTCCATGGTTACCGCTTCGAATCCTTGGGCCTGGAACAGAGCCCAGGCGGTATCTGTCAGGTGATCTGCTGTCTGTTGACGTTTGCGCTCGCGACGACCTATAGCGCTCATTATGCAATCTCCATGACTTTATCTCTGCAGCTTAGAGTTGCACTCTTGTTGATCGGCACTGCTTGGTTGGAGTGGGTAGAGGTGCCTTGTTTTGGTGGATTGTTCAGTTGAGTAGCGGGGTTGTGATTCTTCACTGATTTCATGACAGCATCCCTGATAAGTGTACGACGTAAAAATATAGACGTCGTATACAAATTTGTCAAATGTACGACTGCTCCATGTTAGTATGGTGCTATGTAGTCGCCCATCCATGGGCTTTATTAAGCTTTTCTGTCTAAGAAATCTCACCCAATTGATGTGACGGTAGGCGAGTAACCATAGAGTGCGGTTATGGATTTGGAATGGAGATGGCTAGTGGGCTGATCCACTAGTATGCGGCACGCATCTGGAAGCGTGCCGCTTGATCGTAGGGTGCGACCTGAAGTATGCATCTGCTGCGTTATGATGCTTGAGAATGGAACAACCATTCTGCTTCGGCTTACGCCTTGCAGCTACACGCTTCAGGTCACGCAGAGGGCATAAGCAGTTAATAGAGGTGCCCTTAAATGTTTTTAACGAAATCAGAGTACTCTTTGAATGTTGCCTCCAGTTCTGATTGGGGGTCGGAATCAAAAGAGACGATATTAAGCTCGATAAAATATGAGTTGTGTTTCATATAGAAAGCAGATGTTTTAGTTCCAAATGAGGATATTGAACGCAGAGTCACTGCAGTTGTATTTTTTATATCATATTCGTTTTTATCAAATTTTGTGTTAGTCCAAAACTTAGAGGCGGAAGCTTCATTTTTAAAAGAGCGAATGGAGAGCGTAACGGTGCTCTTAGCGTCGCTTTTATCATATTTATATATCTCAACATCCTTCAGTCCTGATTGTTTTTGAACGTTTTTCCATGCCTCTATTCCCTGCATGGCGATGACCGTTTTTTTGTTTGTTGTTAGCTTGAAAGGTGGGGTGTGTCTATAAACGAATTGTTTAAGATTACCACTGCTTGGAATATCGGTTGCTTCTTTATAAATGGCGCTTAAGGTCTGTTCTCTACTTCCCTCTTTACACTTATTACTCGAATAGCTGATCTTGCCGTTACCATCTTCACATTTGTAGGTTTCCGCATGCGTTGAGAACCCAATGCCCAGGCTCAATATCAACAATAGATACTTCATATTGTTCCTCTTTAACTTCTATGTTTTTTGGGTAAGGCAAATATTAATGGCCGTGCCCCTCAGGTTTACTAAGTCTGTGATTATTTCCAAAGTTATATCTGCTCTTTTTATCGGGTACTCCTATGAAATTTATCAATATCACTCAGACAGGGTAGGCGATCAAGGTGGTATTTACCACCTTGTATGTTCTGGAAGAGTTCAATCACGCCATGCACCACCCCATGCGACTACATCACTGGGTCTATAAGGTTGCACAACACGATTTGGGTCCATATTCTCACGGCAGCAAAGCCAAAGGAGGCGTCCTGTTAAATGGGGTTTTCTGGAGTAAATGATTTCACTCTGCCGCATCTGTTGTCCAGCTGGAATGGGCAGGGATGGCGCTTGTCTTCCCGCCCGGTATATACCTGTCGGATATCCCTGGAAAACAGGATCAGCATCTGCACCTTGATGCTCTGCGCCAAATGCAATGTAGTCAGGAACAACCTGGTATGGTCCTGCGATCCGCTTAACATAGGAAGAGCAGATTCGACCATAACCTGTCTGTCGTGTCAGGTCACAATATAGAGGCACTGCGAGGGAGTTCTGTAACACAGTCCCATCTGCGCTATAGAAGTGAATTTCGAGATCATTAGGTATGACAAAAGTGCCGGTGGAAGTGCCTGCGTCACGTCCTCCATGAGCTGAAACAAAATATTCGTTCATTTCCTGTCTCCTTTATGTAGTGTTTATTTGGCTGTCTAACACGAAGTTGTAAATGGCTATTTCGCTGTCAACAACATCTCTTTAAGAGTAAAAGTTTCCTGGAACCTTGTAGTTTAGGGCACCTCATATTAATTGCTTGTGCCCTCTAGCTTTACGACCTGTTCAGAATCAAGGCGAGCTTTTGAAGCCATGCTTATTGCCTGTCGAAAAAGTGCAGCGCCGAGTCTGGACGAGTCTTAAAACCCTGTAGGGCGCGGCCTGAAGCATGCATCTACTGCGTTGTGATGCTTGAGAATGGAACAACCATTCTGCTTAAGCTCACGCCTTGCTGCTCCACGTTTCAGGTCACGCAGAGGGCACAAGCAATTAACAGAGGAGCCCTTAAGAAGGCCTGCGAGAAATATATTTAGAACGGCGCTAAGTTCTGCCTATCAATTATTAATAGTAGTAGCTGATATCCTCATTTACAGCAGAAACAGATGCTAAGCCCCTCTCCCTTGACGGGAGAGGGGTTGGGGAGAGGGTGTGCGCCAAGCGCTTAATGGTACTGACGCATATGCGGTACGATCCGATCAATCCTTGTCGTGCTGAGTAGTGATCTAGATGATTGTGTTGTTGAATGCCCCCCTCTCCCCCAGCCCCTCTCCCGCGAGGGGAGAGGGGAGTAAGAGTAGAAACCGGTAACATTGTTTACAGATTAGACCGGATAGATCGTTTACATGTAGATAATGCATAGGTAAGGAGGAGAGACCCCAATCGATCAAAAAATGGTGTTAATAGGCGATTGGCTGGGTGATTTCAGCAAGTCTGAGCTGGCGAGATAGTAAGGTATCACTCTATATGTGCAGGAAGGTAACAAAGGTCTATAGGGCGAGAGACTTGTGCGGTATCTACCTAAGCAGAGCCCTCAATCGGTCTGGTCAGCATTCAGGTAGGGTGGGGCCATGCCCCACCAAAGGGGGTTGGAAATTCACTAAAAAGTAGATAATTACTGTAGGTCTAAAAAATATATCCTACAATTTTTCTCTATTTCCAACCTTATATGTTGGGGCTTGGTTGGTGATTCAATACATTTTTTAATGATGAGTCTATTTTATATAACGACACCTCATTTAGCGTTGGCTTCTCACGCAGCTGTGCAGAGTTCATGAATGGTATGAGCTGTGCTGTGGCTTTTCATCCCGGCAGCATCACAATTTCGACATACCTCTGCATGTGGTACCTCTTCCTGCAATGCTATGGCTGTTTGGTGCTGGATTGATTGGAATGTTGGGTGCAATAAAAAAATTGACCTCTGAAGTTCAGGTATGAATCTGCGTTTAAGTAACAGGGGGTAGCGGTTTAGTATCTCGTAACTGTTTTAACGGCGGGAAATCGTTATCAGACTTTTTCAGAATCTCTTAGTGTTTATACGCAATCTATTAACCATTAATCGTATTCAAAACAAAAAAGAGTATGACAAAAAATCCACCGACCATCATCCAGATACGATTCTGTATGTTGTGGCGTTTTTTCAGTTTTGTTGTTTGGGCTTCGATTTTTGCAATTACCTGCTCGTCAATGGATGGGTCTATCCATACTTGCTTATGGCGCAGTTCATCTGCTTGGATTGCTGAGATGGCCTCTGCTATATCGGCCTTGTAGAGTCTGCTGTCAAGGTCGACCAGTTTATGATTCAGCTCATTATGCAGGTGCATCAGGGCTGCTTCGACGTCGTCAAAGCGTGCGATGTAGCGAATCGTTGATCCCTCTTCGGAATCCTGAGTGTTGGGAAGCTCAGCCCTGATTTTGGCTCTTATCATGCCGGTATGATCAGGGTGTGTTTCCAGTACCAGATAACCTGTCTTCATTATTCAACCTGTTGATGGGGCAGATGTGATCTTACGTCTGGTTTATCATAGCACTGTATGTTTTATCGGGTTAAGTTGTGGTGGGGGTGCTCAATGGCTGAGTGTTGGCGTATTAATTGCCTGGTTAGTTGTATGCAGGAGATGGTGCGGCAGGGCCGCACCCTACGGGTGGAATAGTATTTTGTAG
>NZ_JBSYOQ010000004.1:0-11715 GCF_058244645.1 Candidatus Thiodiazotropha sp. AKAK3 | reverse complement strand
GTTTTGAATTTGTTTTTGGTGAAAGATTAATACCACCCTCAGTAGTTGACTTCTTGGTGGGGCATGGCCCCACCCTACGCCAATACGGAGAGGTAGGGTGGGGCCATGCCCCACCAAGTAGTCAACTAGTGAGGGTGGTATTAATCTTTCACGTAATACTATTTCAAAACCAGTCTAATGTTCAGAGTAGAAAGCTCTGGCTCGGCAAGGCGTGGCAAGTGATGTATCATGGCGCCCTGTTTTATACTGTGACTGGAAGCTGAAGGCGCTTGTTAAAAATCTATCTTGATCTCTACCATCATCGCCAAAGCGTTTTTCTGATGGTGCGGCGTGATACCCTGCTTAGAATTAAAGGTACACTGCTGGGGCCAATATGGTTGTTGGCCCAGCCGCTATTTCTGTTGCTGGTCTACAGTTTCGTTTTTTCCGGAATCCTCAAGATCAGCTTCCGGCCGGATGGCGGTAGTGGTGACTTTGCGCTCTATCTGTTTGCCGCTCTGATGCCATTCAGTGCCTTGCAGGATGGATTGCAGCGTGCCAGCAGCAGCCTTTCTGAAAATAGAGATCTACTGCTAAAGACGCAGATGCCGCCGATTGTATTTCCGGCAGTTGCCTCATTGGGAACCTTGATCCAAGAGGTGATAGGTCTGTTGATTCTTGTTTTCGCTGCCTGGGCTATGGGGTATCCTCCGGGCATTACACTGATTTTGCTTCCTTTATTGATTGGCATCAGGCTGCTGTTAACCTTTGCTCTGGCACCATTGGTCGCAATTCTATCGGTATTCATTAAGGATGTTGGCCAGATCTTGCCAATGATCATGATGGCGCTTTTTTTTACCACCCCGATCATCTATCCACTGGAGATGATCCCGTTAAGATTTCGCCCAATCATAGAGAGCAATCCCCTTACCTGGTTGGTTCAGGCTTATCGGTCAATTATTCTTGAACAGCAGTGGCCGGTTGATAATCTGGTGATTGTCGCTCTTGCCAGTCTGGTTATTTTGGTTCTCTCTGGCGCTCTATTCTATCGTTTGCAGCATCGCGCAAAGGATTTCCTGTGATTGCCATCGAAGCAAACCAGCTATCGAAGCACTATCGGCAGTATGCCAAGCCAATCGATCTGTTTAAGGAGTGGCTGCTTCGCAAGCCCTTCCATACAGAAGTCAACGCCCTGGCTCCGATCGATCTCAGAATTGAAAAAGGCACAACCTTTGGTGTCATCGGTGACAATGGCGCCGGAAAATCCACCCTGCTGAAGCTTTTGGCGGGCACCCTTGAGCCTTCAAGTGGTAATTTACATATCGAAGGCAGGAAATCGGCAATATTAGAGCTTGGCTCAGGCTTCCACCCAGAATTCTCCGGTTTGGAAAATATACAGTTGGCCTGTTCTCTATTGGGTCTTTCTGCAGCGGAAACCGAACAGAGAACACCGGATATCATTGAGTTTTCTGAATTGGGTGATGCTATCCACAGGACAGTCAAAACCTATTCATCAGGCATGTTTGTGCGTCTTGCCTTCTCCGTGATCACCTCTATCGAGCCCGATGTGCTGATTGTTGATGAGGCGCTGTCGGTGGGGGATGCCCTGTTCCAGAAAAAAAGCATGGACAGAATGATGCGCTTCAGGGACGAAAGCCGTACGTTGGTGTTTTGTTCTCACAATCTCTATCAGGTCAAAGAGTTGTGTGAACAGGCTATCTGGCTTGAGAATGGCATGGTTATGGGGATGGGGGAGTCGGCCAAAGTGGTCGATGACTATCAGGATTCAGTCAGGCGCAGGCAAAAGGTTGGTAGCAGTCAAAGGGCCGCCCCGGATGCAGAGGCTGCGGGTGATGTCTATCTGAAGGAGGTTGTCTTGGAAGGGGGGATTGATACCCCTGAAGATGTACCGCTCTATCAGACAGGCGGTGCATTGACCATTCGAGTGGAAGCGGATATCGGTTCCCGGCCTCCTGAAGATGTGCATATTGGATTGGTATTGATTCGCAATGATGGGCTACAGGTTTATGGGGTATCGACCTTGATCGATCAACTTGGGCTCTATCAGATGCAGGGTAAAAACTATGGTGTTCGGTTGGTGTTCGATCCAATCAACCTTATGTCCGGTGATTATGCCCTGGAGGCCTGGTTGATCGATCAGAGTGGCCTGCATGTCTACGATTCACGCCCGGTTTGTTGTCAATTTCGAGTGCGTCATGAATCCAGCGAGGTTGGAATCGTTAAAATGAATCACCAATGGGAACCTATTGCCTGAATGGCAATCATAGAAACATCATAATGGGTTCAAGTGTGAATATTACCGTTTTTCGAAATCGCAAGCTTGGTAAGATGAAACTGCGCCTCGTTGATTGGATTATTGAGGCTGCTTGAGATGGGTGGGAGATTCGATCATTGGGATCTACGGCTGAAGTATGGCGCGCTTTTTCCTCTCTTGTCGCGCCTGCCTCGATATGCCTCCTATCGGTTTGCCAGCCTATACGGGAAAATTGAGTTTCGCCGGGATCAGGAGCTATCCACCCAGATTGCCCATCAGATGGGGCGGGCGATACCTGGGCTTGAAGATCAGATCTATAAGGATTGGACACGCTATTTTTACGGCCTGCAGCAGCGTGAAATTCTCGATACCTGGTACTATCCGCGCCTGAAGAGTGCTGAGCAGGTAGGCGGTTTTATCGAAGTGGAAAACTTCGAGCAGGTGTTGTCGTTTCGAAGGGAGGGTCGGCCTGTGATCTTCGCTGGGGCGCATCTGGGGCGTTTCTGGATGCTGGGAGTCACGGCTGCGGCTTACGGCGTACCAACAAGTGCGCTCGCGCGGGATGATGAAGGCAGCAATACCTGGGGATTACCAGAGCCAGAGTTTGCCTATCGGAGATTGAAGTTATCTCGCTTGCGTGCCTGCTATAGAAGTGACTTCATAACACCGGGTGCCTCAAACATGCGGCCGTTACTACAGGCACTTAAAGAGCGGCCAATAGCGATCCTGCTCGACGTGCCCTACCACAAGGGAAGTCCCGGATTGGTACCGGTGCCGTTTTTTGGGCGAGAGGGCTATTTTCCGGAAGGCACCATTAAAATTGCAAAGCGGGCTGGTGCAGTGATTCAGCCGTTTTGTGTTGATGAGCATCGTCAAGGGGTTAAGTTGAGATTTATGCCGCCTGTTGAGGTTGAAGGCAGATCCAGTGAGGCGCTGCTTGCGATGCTGGTTGGAGATATTGAGCAGCGAATCAGACAAAACCCGGGAAGATGGTGGCAATGGCAGGCGCTACCGATGTATTGGGGAGAGGTTTGATGTCGTTGTTAATCTTCTATTGCTCAATTGATGGAATTGAGTCGATTGCGTAGAATTTGGTCGTTTTCAAATAATCAAAGCATTGAGTCAGGAGTTCAGATAGAGTGAGAAACTTTAATGTTATGGTGTTTATTTTAATGATCAGCGGCTGTGCCACTGATCCTGCGGTTCAGGCTTTGAATGATGAAGCTGAGGTGGCGAAGCGTGCTCAGGAGCGCTGGGTGCTATTGTTGGATGGGCGCTTGGAGACGGCCTATAACTACCTGGCAACAGGCTATCGTCAGGTAACGCCATACTCTCACTATGCAAAAAAGGTTAAAGGGGTTGGATTATGGAAATCTGCCCAGGTACAAGACGTTAAATGTAAAGAAGACGTCTGTAGTGCCGATATAGAGATTCAGATGGAAATTCACCATCCGTTGATGAGAGGGCCTGCGCGAACGGAAAGCGTGGTGAAAGAGCAGTGGGTTCGAGATCAGGAAGGAATTTGGGGTTTTCTTCCCACTGTTAATTGATGAAAACAAAAATGCATCTGTTGTTTTTATGATACATTATTGAGTAATTGCTGTAATTACAGTATGTTATGGTAAGTTATTCTTGGGTTGTCTATTATCTTGCATTAAAGCAAGTAGTTAACAGGAAATTTAACGTATTTAGACAACCTGGAGCAGGTGGGTGGTATTATTTTTGTGACAAATTTGGATATAAATAATTGTATAAAAAACAGTTGCTTAGGTCTTGGATTTGTAAATATGCAACATTTTTTTATTTTTTTGCTACAATTCCGCTTGTTAGCTTGAATATTTATGGTAGACTTCTGGCGTGAGATTGGACTTATGGGGCGTTTGTGGCCTGAGACTTTCTTCACAAAGGAATGATCATTCCCTTGAAAGGCCATGAATTTAAGGCGATAATTCCTCGCAAAGCGCCTGAACTCATGGCTTATAGCTGGCCGCATAACGGGCTCAGTTAGTTTTTTAGTGTTAACACGCAAGAAATAGGAGACACAACTGTGTTGAGAAAATCTAAGATCGCTGCAGCCATGCTGATGGCTACCGCTACAGCCGGAGTCAATGCGGCAAACATCAATTCTGATGGCGTCGGCCAAGTTGCCCTGCTGCCTTACTACAATGTAAACAACAACATTGTTACTAATATTAATATCACCAACACCACCGACCTTTATAAAGTGGTCAAGGTTCGTTTTCGCGAGTCACGCATCTCTGCTGACGTGCTCGACTTTAACATCTATATGTCACCTTTCGACGTATGGAATGGCACCATCCGTGCAAGCGGTACTGTTGCTAACATCATCACTGAAGACGAGACTTGTACCTTCCCTGATAAAGCACTGATTCAGGCTGGCGTTAACTTCCGTAACATCTACGATGCGACCACCGACGAAGATCTGACCGAAGGTTATGTTGAGATCATCGAGATGGGCGTAATTGCTGACGGTACTGGTCCTGCTACTGACGGCGGCGAAACTGCTGAAATTCATGACGGACTTACTGCTGATGGCGCGATTGGCCTGACCGATCGTTCTATCCCAGCTGGTCTCCTTCATGATGCAAACGGCATGCCTGCTGACTGCTCTGTAGTAAGTGATGCTTGGACTGCTGGCGCCGCTGGTGTCAATGGTTTCACCCCTGGTTCAATGACTGCTACCGGTATCGCTGCTGACGCAGCCGTTGCTGACCCATATGAAGTTGGTGGCATCAATGCTGGCTTGGTATACACCGCAGCTGACCGTGGTGGCATCAACGCTTACGCTATCATGATCAATGTTGCTGATGGCGCTGCTTTTGTTGAGCAGGGCACTCACATCGACAACTATGCAACCGTTCCACAGCACTATCGTTCAAACGATGCATCCAACTACCTGTTGCCTTCACTGGCTTCTGGTGACGTTGCTAACGCAACCATGTTGAATGCGACTGCTACCGGCGTTAAAGATACGCTTGCTCTGCCTCTGGTAGAGTACGATACAGGTTCTGTAAACGACATCACTCCTAACCCATCAATCCCAATGGGCTCTAACCCATTCCCGGTTGCTGTGGCGCTGAGTGCTGATGCGATCTCTGCACCTTACTTCGTAGAAGCCAATATCAATGGCGGTACTGACATCGTTGCTACCTTCCCAATGCGTAAGCATGGTATCTACAATGGTGGCGTTCTGAGCAACCAGTTGGATGCCACAGTTGCTGCTTGTGCAGGTACTCTGAACGATATCGTCAGTGACGGTGCTGCGGTAGCAATTCCTAACGTTGGTACTACTGGTCAAGACTATCCTAACGATGGTGCTGGCGCATACTGTGCCAATGCAGGTTATGCTTCCAGTACTCCTGACGTTCAGGTCAGCCTGACCTACTACGACTACGAAGAAGGAACTGCTGCAGCTGCGGCTGGTAGTGATGACTTCTCTCCTGTACCGATCGACGCACCTACTGTCATCGCTCTGGAACGTGAAGTTAACGTGGTTTCTGTAAATGCCGCTACCGGTACCCCTGCATCTGTTCTGGGTACACCGGCTGCCAACGTTTTCAACTGGACTCTCGACGCTGGATTCGAGGCTGGTTGGGTAACCATCGGTATGGCTGCTACTTATGACTACAACACCGATGCTCGCATCGCTGCGATGACTGAGTTTGTTGGCGGTCTGAACGCAGACGGTCCTGGCGTATGGACTGGTGCTCCAGTTATCGGCTTCTCTGCGATGGCTGCAGATGTCGGTCCTGCTCAGATCGGTGAGACTGTTGACCTGATCCGTAGCGTAAATCGCTAAAATACAAATCGCTTAGGCGATCTTGTAGAGAGGCAGTCCTTCGGGCCTGCCTTTTTTTATGCTTAACAATGTATGTCGGGTCTCTTTCTTCTTTATGAAAGCGAACTTTTTCTTTTGATTTGCGATCTATGTTCTGTGATCGAAAAAGAGAGAACATAGATGGCGAGCCTATGACAGTTGAAGTTGCTGTTCTGTATAATCCCTAACGATCACAGATTCATTAGAGTTTAATTATTTCGATATTTTGAGGTGTGGATATGCGACTGATTTTTGTTGGTCTGTTGTGTGCGTTGATGGCGCCGGTGCTTTTTGCTGAAGATGACGTGTTGATGTTTGGTGGTGATATCGAAGTAGAGAGAAGCGATCTGGATGCCTTGCTCTCTTCAGGGCCGCCGAAGGCCCGTGAAGATGTATTGAACAATAAAAAACAGATACTGCAGTTGTTGCGCCAAACCTATCTGATCAGGGCTCTGGCTGAAGAGTATGCAAAGCGTGGGCTTGCCGATGATAAACTGATGCAGGCAAAGTTGAGAAGACAGAGAGAGAGGTTGCTCTATCTGGAGCGACTCAAAGAGATCGACAATCAGCCTATTCCAGATTTTGAACAGGCTGCGAAGGAGCAATATCTCGGCAATCCCGATGCCTATATGATTCCGGAAAAAGTGAATGCAAAACATATCCTGATCTCTACCACCGATCGTCTGCCGGTCTACCACGAGCGACAAGAGGCGTTGGAGATTGCAAACAAAGTAAAAGCTGAGCTGGATGCGGGTAGCGTATTTGAGGATCTGGTGCCTATCTACTCTGAAGATAGCTTATCAAAAAAGAATCAGGGCTCTCTGGGTGTGATCAAGAAAGACTCGATATCGAAACCTGTGGTTAAAGCCGCATTCGATTTGCGCAAACCAGGCGAGATCAGTGAAGTGGTTGAGAGTGAGTTTGGCTTTCATATTGTCAAGCTGGTTGATCGTTTTCCGCCACAAAAACAGACCTTTGAGCAGGTGAAATCAAATATTATCGATATTTTGAAGAAAGAGTATGTTCAAAAGAGGCGTGAGGCCTATTTTGATGAGCTGCTGGAACGCAATAATGCCAGCATCTATGAAGATCTGGTTGAAGACTATATTGCAAAAGGCTTGAAAGATCTGCAAGCCGAGTGAAGACAGTTGCAGTATTTATTGATTGACTGAGTGAGATGAAAACAGGTGGCTGAATACGACTTTAAACTCGATCTGAATGTTGAGAATAACTCTCACACGCAGTTGATTCGGCGTATTCCGAAAGGCAGTCGTGTGCTTGAGTTAGGCTGTGCAACGGGTTACATGTCTGAATTTTTGCGCAGTGAGAGAGACTGTTACGTTGTCGGCGTAGAGTATGATCGCGCTATGGCACAAAAGGCGAAAGCCCATTGCGATCAGGTGATCGTAGGCGATGTGCAAAAAGATAACTGGTTGAAGTCTCTGGGTGACGAGAGATTCGATATCATCACCTGCGCCGATATTCTGGAACATCTCAGAGACCCAACAGGTTTACTCAAAAAGTTACCAAAACTTTTAAAAGAAGATGGACGCCTGATTGCCTCCCTACCTAACGGGGCCCATGCAGCACTACGTCTTGAGTTACTGGAGGGCCGGTTTACCTACGAAGATACAGGTCTTCTGGATCGAACTCATCTACACCTTTTCAACTACCACTCATTGCGGGAGCTCTTTGTCAGAAGTGGGTTTAGAGTTGATGAGCTCTCATATACCTTTCATGATATGGCAGACTCCGAGATTGAGCGTCGCCTCGAAAACCTGGGATTTAATCCTACAGAAAAAGGTTTGGCGTTATTCCATACCCCTGAAGCCGCAGCATTCCAATTTATAGTCACTGCGCAACCCGACAGTGATATTTCCATCGAAGATTTTCCTGTATTGACAGATAAGCCGATGGAATCCTCTATCGAAGTCTATCGTAATCTCTACGACCAACTTCACCAGGCTGGGGAGACAGCCGCCACGCGTCTGGCGATGGTTGAAGAGCGCGATCAACTGTTGCAACAGCAGAGAGATGACCTCACTGCCCTGATTGAAGTGCGTGATCAACTTTCAACAGATCAACAGAGGTTGGCAAAGTCACTGGATGAGTCTCAGAGCGCGCTTACCAAAGAGCAGGCTGTAAATTCCGATCTCTCCCAGACATTGAAGATGAGTGAGCGAGCTGTTCGTGCCATGGGGCAGGAGAAAGCCCTGATAGAGAAGCAGTTGGCTCAACATAAACAGAGTCTGAAGGATGTGACCAGCAGTCGGGGATGGCGTGCCTATATGTCCCTGATGTTGCCGCTGCGTCTGCTGCGCAGATCAAAGCCGGCTATTGGGCAACTGATTAGAAACCCAAGCTTGTTATCGAACTGGATCAAAGAGGCAAAAGCACTCTATAAGGCGGGTGGCCTGACCGCAATTCGAGAGCGCGTGGTGAATAAGACCTCGCCAACCTATACCTACTCATTGTGGATCAAGGATGTCGAGCCGGTAGGCTTGCCTAAACTGGATGCCATCGAAGCACTCAATGAAAGAGATGATCGACCGACTGTCTCAATAGTTATGCCGGTCTACAATGTTGAAGAGACCTGGCTGCGTGAGGCGATCGATTCAGTGCTGGCACAGACCTATGACGATTGGGAACTCTGCATAGCGGATGATGCTTCAACAAAATCTCATGTAAAACGTGTTCTGAAAGAGTATGAGACCCGATTTAAACGTATCAAGGTTGTCTACCGGGAGAAGAATGGCCATATATCTGCTGCTACCAACTCTGCATTAGAGCTGGCAACCGGTCAGTTCGTTGCTTTAATGGACCACGATGATGTTTTGGCGCCCCATGCGCTATTCTTTGTTGCCCAGGAGATTATTCTTCACCCTGAGGCATCACTCTTCTACTCGGATGAGGATAAGTTGAATAGTGAAGGGGTTCGTTACGATCACTATTTCAAACCCGATTTCAATCCTGATCTGATGCGTTCACATAACATGATCTGCCACTTTGGTGTCTACAGACGATCATTGTTGGAGAAGATTGGCGGGGTTCGTGAGGGCTTCGAAGGAGCACAGGATTATGATCTGGCGCTACGCTGCCTGCGAGAGATAGAAGATCCCAGGGAAGGCGTTCGCCATATACCCTGGATTCTCTATCACTGGCGCGCTATCCCAGAGAGTACAGCATCTGGTGCTGAAGCGAAATCCTATGCGATGAAGGCTGCAATCGACGCAGTGAAAGATGACCTGGATGCCCGCAATATTGAGGCAAAGGTTGCCGAATCTGATCTGATCGATGGCATGATCAGAGTGCAGTATCCAGTACCTGAAAATCCACCTCTGGTGTCGATCATCATACCGACTAGAAATGGTGAGGCGCTGTTACGCCAGTGTGTAGATAGTATCCATGATCGAACTGAATATAAAAATTATGAGATTGTTGTCGTAGACAATCAAAGTGATGACCCGAAAACATTGCAATATCTCGCCCAGCTGGATAGTTCCGATAGCGTGAAAGTGGTGCGCTACGACCATCCTTTTAACTTCTCGGCAATCAATAATTTTGCAGTGAGAGAGTCGCAAGGCGAGCTGCTCTGTTTCATGAATGACGACATTGAGATTATTGCACCCGGATGGCTTGATGAGATGGTCAGTCAAGGGACTCGACCTGAAATCGGCGCTGTCGGTGCCCGTTTGTGGTATCCGGATGGCCGCCTGCAACATGGTGGGGTGGTGCTGGGGCTTGGTGGCGTTGCCGGACATGCGATGAAATACAGCTATCAAGGCAATCGCGGGTATATGGGACGCTCAGTGCTGGTGCAAAATTATACGGCAGTAACTGCTGCATGCATGCTGGTGCGTAGAGCCGTGTTCGACGAGGTTGGCGGTTTTGATGAGTCGAACCTGGCGGTAGCATTCAATGATGTTGATATTTGTATCCGCATCTATCAGCAGGGCTATAACAATCTCTGGTCGCCCTATGCGGAGTTTTATCACCATGAGTCTGCATCCCGTGGTGCAGAAGACACGCCTGAAAAACAGCAACGTTTTAGTCGCGAAGCAGAGTTTATGCTCAATAAGTGGGGGCCGTTACTTGAACGGGATCCTGCCTATAATCCGAACCTTACCCGCTGTGGTGAGGATTTTTCTCTGAATTGGAAAGGTGTCGAAGAGGTTTAAAAAATATGTCGGAAAAAAATGATATCGAAGAGTTTACTGCGCTGTCAGAACGCTTTATCAGCCTCGCCAACGAGATGAAAAGTGAAGGTAAACCGATACAAATGATCAATGCAGCTTTGATGTCAGCTTCGGCAACTTATGGCACCTATATCTTTGCAGGTAATGAAGGGTATTTAAAACCGGGCGGCGTGAAAAAATTAACTGATGCGTTTGCTAATCAGGTGAATAATATTCAACAGATTAAGAAAAAAGCAGCAGAGCAGAGCTAATGTTTTTGCCAGGTCTGTGATACTTCAATAGCGCTGTACCACTGCGCTGATTCGTTTGTTCTGTTGAATGACCTCTGGCACAAGAATAAAAACGACACACAATAAGACACCAAATTACTCAGCCTATGAAACTGGTTATCTCCATCGTTTATTATGATAGTGGCCTGGATATACTCAGCGATACCCTCAGCAGTATCGTAGAGGCTCTGGATTACACACTTCAGGAGAGGAGTGACCTTGAGGCTACGGTTGTTGTGGTCGATAACGGCGGCATACTGAATAAAGTAAAACGCCTGGTGGGACAAGTTGTCGGCAGTGGTCGATATCAATGGATGGTGATTGGTACTGGGGGCAATATTGGCTATGGTGCAGCCCACAATCTGGTGATACTCAATCAGGAGAGCGACTACCATCTCATTATCAATCCAGATGTTGAGGTGGTTAAGGATGCTTTTAGCGAAGCGCTGAACTATATGCAGCAGCATCCTGAAGTCGGTATGTTATCCCCCTATTCAGAAGATCCCGAAGGGCATAAACAGTATCTCTGCAAACGTTATCCAGCGGTTTTGGATCTGTTTTTGCGTGGCTTTGCGCCTCGTGCGGTCAAGCGTTACTTTTCAGATCGCATGCAGGAGTATGAGATGCGCTGCGAGATGAACCAGCATGCACTCAGTAAAGAGGCCATGGCCAGTGGTTGTTTCATGTTTGTCAGGCACAGTGTGCTTGATAAGGTGCGAGGATTCTCTCCTGACTTTTTTGTCTATTTCGAAGACTTCGATCTGTCCATAAGAATCGCCAGGCAATCGATCATTGCTTATGTCCCTGAAGTACGGATTGTGCATGGTGGTGGTAATGCTTCAAAGAAAGGGCTGAAACATATTCTGATGTTCGCCAAGTCAGCATTTGTTTTTTATCATATACATGGTTGGCGTTGGGCCTGAGTTTTGTGGTGGGGCATGGCCCCACCCTACGCCTAAACGGAGAGGTAGGGTGGGGCCATGCCCCACCGAGTAGTCAAGTGGATCAACTGGTGAGGGTGGTGGCAAGTTTTGAGGTGCCTGCAGAGGTCTGTTGGATACTGATTATATTCCTATGCCAATATCCGCTCTCCTTACAAGAGAGTTTTTGTGGTGGGGCATGGCCCCACCCTACGCCTAAACGGAGAGGTAGGGTGGG
>NZ_JBSYOQ010000045.1:0-97312 GCF_058244645.1 Candidatus Thiodiazotropha sp. AKAK3 | reverse complement strand
GGTATGGTCGGCTTCATCGATTACGGTACCATCCTCGCCCACAGCGACTGGACCTCTCATACTATCAGTGTCGGTTTCCGTACCGAGTTCTGATCCCGGCAGATGCCCGCCTCTGGCGGGCATCTGCACTTTTAGGGCTTGGCAATAATCTGTAGGAACAGATTAACCAGATCGGTTGCAGGCTCGCAAATATGATCTGATCGTAACTCATCGGCCTTTTCCAAAATTTGTGTTAACGGTAAAAAACCCCTTCCTCCCTCTTCATATTTACGACTCATCCCGTACACAATAGGTGATACACGTTTCGGCAATACCATATTCTCGACTGTTTCAGGATCCGGGTCAGCACAATGAACAGGATCAGAGACAACCAGAAATTCTCGACAACTCAGGGGGCGATCCTGATGGATACCACAGGACTGTTCTTCTAAAAATGGACAGGGTAGGTTGAGATTGAAGTATAAAAGTCCAATCTCTCTCAACTGCTTTCGATCATTACTGTTTATGGCCTGCTCCATCACATCCAGAATCCCCGCCTCTCTCAGGCTAGTCATGTTGTGATTGAAACGTGCCTTCACAGTTTGTTGCTGATCAGGCGGCATGGCATCTATCAGATTCAACAGATTGAAGCCCTCAGCTCTACTGATAGGTACCAACTGAGAACAGCAGGCACCACAACCCTTGCGGCAGGAGATACTTTTTCCCTGTGCTTCAGCTTCCTTGATGCCAATTTCTACTACCTTATTGGTGATACTCTGGAAAAACGGAAGTAAATCGTAGATATGCACCGGTTCGTTGGATATCTCTGCAGAAAAGTGTATGTTTTCATTTCCCATACGAATTTCAGCCGTAATGGTTTCGCTTCGTATTTCGCCTTGATCACTCAACGTTCTCATCCTTAACAGGCTTAAGGGCACCTCTATTAACTGCTGCTGCCCTTAAATAATAATTCAGGTAGCTTTAAAAATTACTGCTTCTCGAACATTCAATCAAGCACTAATCTGAGACTGATTTATATGGCAAATAATGATCTACTTATCAAGCTCTATGAGATGAACTTTAAGCAGATATCAGAGAGCAAAAGCTTTCCGGAGATCACACTGCGTAAACCGATAGGTACTGACAGGCGCTTGCTCATCAGCTGGGCGCAACAGCATTTCCCAGATGTTTGGCTCAGTGAAATAGAATCTGCCCTGGCCAATACCCCCTGCTCTTGCTTCATTGCTCAGCAAGATGACTCACTACTCGGGTTTGCCTGTTATGACGCCACAGCATTGGGCTTCTTTGGGCCTATTGGTGTAGTCGATGAGGCTAGAGGAAAAGGCATTGGCCGATCCTTGGCTATACACTGCCTGCAGGATATGTGGTTGAAAGGATATGGATATGCGATTGTTGGCATGGCAAACTCATCTGCCTTCTACCATAAAATAGCGCCTGTGATCGAGATACCTGACTCCGATCCAGGACTCTATCGAATGACCAATGCCTTGAGAAAACCCTGACTCATCGTACAAATCATGCCGGAGTGGTCATCCTTGTACCGCTTGAACGACAGCTCTGGATCTGTCGAGACCATGCCTCTTGTCTGCTACTGTTTAGTCCATGATTGGTCTCTTCCTGGGAATCGTAGGTTCTTGTCAGACTATCTGCGCGTTGATCTTGGGCCCCCATTACCCTGCGCACTGCACGAACCAACCTGTTACGGGAGCTTTCTCTCAACGCTCTGATTTCATTGACCATGTCCCGATAACAGAGACCAACAATGTCATAATGTCCCTGTTCATGATTCAATAATTCACTGCTCTTTGCTGACGTAACAACCCATGTATTACCGTTGTTCAATACCATGCGAAACTCGACATCACCGATTCTGTGTTGACCACCCTCCACCACAAACCTTAAACGGGAGGGACGTAATTGCATAGCGATTGTCGCATCTTCCGATTCGCCCCTTGGGCGGCTCTGCACCTCCCTGAAGTCATCCCATGTGAGTTGTCTTGGCCAACCGGATAGACTCGGTCCACCCTGAGCGGTCGCACCCCCTCCAGCAGGTTGTGTAGCTGAGAATCCTGCATGAGGAGTATCTGGATTAGCGCCACTGGCTACAGGACGGTTTATTCGTGCTGGTGAGGGTGATTCACACATAAAATCCTCTAGAGATAGATAAACAGAAACAGACTGACTAAAAACATAATCCCGGCAACCCTGAGACGGGCCTTGACAGCTGGGTGGCTCCACGCCTGATATTGCTTAAAACTGTTTAATGCCAGAATTCCATTGAGTGTTGCCAATCCAAGAATTATCAGAGGTATCCAGAACGTCATAGCACACCCCCGTTAACCAAGAAGTTCAGACTGGCGTTGCGCTGTGGCAGAGGTATTGAACAGGGGCTGCTGCTGATCAAACATAGCCAACTCCATTGCAGCGGCCTGGCGCTGTCTTTGGAAACCATCCTGCAGTATCTGAAGACACTGCCCCCGCTTTACTGATTTCCCACACAGTCTCCGAACCCCAGTTGGAAACTCAGCCTGATTTACACTCCACCACTGCATGAGCTTTTGAATATCCGGCCATGGCAGATCCTCATCCTGATCGAGGTCAACTTCTTCATCTTCAGGATTCTCTGTCGGACCCGCCTGAAAATCTTCAGGCGGCTCCGATTCCAGATCATGGAAGGCAAGGTCCAAGCCAGTAATCTGACTGCATGCTTCTCCAGCCAACCGAGCCAGTTCCGGGGTATTCATTTTTTCGATCAACCAGGGAACTGATGCCGAGTCACCAAAATAGCCACTTGCCTGTACCACCGCCCTTTCAACTGTCTGGTTTTGGCTCAGTCTTCTCAACAGTGATACTGCTGAGGCATTATCCATGCGACGCATAAGCAGTTCGAGTGCGGGTTGCAGAAACTTCGAATCCGCTTCTGCAAAACTAACCAGCTGCTCAGTAGCAGCTTCATCTCCCATCATTGAGCCAGACCAGGCTGACCAGAAACGACAGGCTTGATCCTCCTCATGCATATGCTCACGCAGTGCTTGGTCCATCCCCTGGCGCCTGATCTCACCAATCGATCGCAGTGCACGAGCTCTTACACCAGCCTCATCATCATCCAATGCCTTGATCAGATAAGCACCACAATCAACCCGTTGTATCGCACATGCACTAAGACCTATTAGCCGCAACAGTGGTGTATCAGATTTTAACCAGTTGACGACATGTCCTTGTAATTTGGATTTTTCTACCCAACCGAGTGCTGATATCAATCCTCGAGTGGTCGCCGGTTCCCCATGAACCACCTCCAGAACCTTCTCCAAACCATCAACCAGGGCACCATCGAGTGCAACATATGCCGCTGCAAAGACCTCACCACTTTCTGCATGATTCAACTGCGCTTCACAATGAATCCAGCCAGCCTCCCCCGCCACACGTAATCCATCAAGATGGGCATCGATACGGGACTCGAGCTCTGACAGGTCACTCAGTTGATAGTGGGGGGCTGATACCGCTGAGTCTCTGAGCAACCATAGGAACGCTGCCTCTTCGGCATGTTGAGAGACGATGTTGTCGAGAATCATAATAGAGCGTTGACCTGTTGATCTCTGGTGGACTTCAATTGATCTGAACCGACCCACCCTTTATTCGATTTACACCAGAGGAACGACTGAATATTGATGCACCCCTCAGTATGATTTTCCCCGCCTTGGTCAAGGTAATACTTGCTTTACCACACTTCAGAACAATCTCACGATCAGCTGAAAAAACCAATTTCTCTCCATCGAGTTCTGCACTCGAAGTTTGGGGTTTGTCTCCGATTGGACGTGGGTGCTGCAGTCTTCCGATGATAATCGGACATTGTGGATTGCCATTTTCGAATAACAGAGCCACTTCCTTTCCCAGATCATCCTCTGAAAAATTAAGGGTTGTCTTGGCTCTGACGCAATCTTCATGTGGATTTCCAGGAAAGGCAACCAGCGGATAGTTGTCTCGATCAAGGCCGACCAACACACCAATCACCACCCCATCCAGTAACTGAGGTTGCTCAATATTGCCATCTACTTTATCAATCTTTGAGTCGTTCACACTTAGTTCTCCACACCATGCATGGCTGCGCAATAGTTCAATTCTGCAGAATCTTCTTACCCTTCATAATTACATTCTTGCTCGCCTTAACATTAATCACACCGGAACCTTTCACCGTAATATTCTTACCCTCTATGGAGATGGTGCCATCCTTCTTCATGGTAATCGAAGCCTTACCTGTTTTAATCACCACCGAGTCACCGGCATCAATCACCAGGTTTTTACCTACCGAAAGATTATCATCTTTACCGATAGCCGTTGATCTGTTTTCACCAATGCTGACACTGCAGTCTTTGCCAATTGCCTCTGACAGATTCGCTGCAACTTGCATCGCCTTTGAGGCACCTACGGTTTGGTTCATTCCGGCACCAACAGTGACTTGAAGTCCGGCGCCAACGGTAAGCGCTTTAGCTGCTCCGATGGTCTCAATCTTATTGATACCAACAGTCTCACTCTTGTTACTGCCGATATTTACAGTGCGATTGCTGCCAATGGATACAGTTTCATTACTGCCCACCTGCTCTGTTCGGTTTACACCGATAGAGATAGTTTCATTGTTTCCAACTGTCTCTGTGCGGTCATTGCCTATGCTGATGGTTTCATCATTCCCAACGTTTTCGCTTCGGTCATGGCCAACACTGGTGGTCTCGTCATTTTCAACCACATTATCCTGGTTTTTCTCCGCGTGAATGTAGAGCTGCTCATTACCCTTCTTGTCTTCAAAGCGTAGCTCATTGAAATTCTCGCCTGATCCCCCCTTACTGCTGCGACTTTTAATTCCACATTGGGTCATATTCTCAGGTAAGGCATAGGGGGGCATTTGATCATCATTGTAGACACGCCCGGTTACGATCGGACGATCTGGATCACCTTCGAGAAAGTCAACCACCACTTCCTGCCCGATGCGTGGGATGTGCATGGCGCCCCAGTTCTTGCCAGCCCACACCTGGGCAACCCTCACCCAGCAGGAGCTGTTCTCATCACTTGCGCCATAGCGATCCCAATGAAACTGCAACTTCACACGACCATACTCATCGGTATAGATCTCTTCGCCTGCCTTACCGACCACCACTGCAGTCTGGGGACCCTGTACTATAGGCTTGGCTGTGGTTCTTACGCTGCGGAAACTCTCCTTGCTGTCACAACATTTAAAATCACAGATATATACGGGGCCTTCTGCAATCTCAGGAACAGATTCAAACGCGTCAGATTGCAAAATAGAGTTGCTTTCGGTAATCAGATATTCCCGGTTTTGATCACCCCGTGGATGCTCAACCATGGTAAACAGTCCACCGCTACAGACACCCCTGGCGATGGCCTCTCCTTCGAGGACTTCATGACCGCTTTGTATCTCTTCTATGCGATGGCGTGCGTAAGTATCACCATCACTCGTTTCAGCATACTCGCCAGGATAATCGAAGATCTCGTACTCTGCGTGGGAGTGGCTCCTGGGTAGAGGGGCAATAGCCGCCAGATCCGATTTTGGCTTGGTAAAATCGTAGTCAGTGTGTGCAAAACTACCCGGTTGCACTGTTTTGGTAAATTTCCAGGCATGGATGTAGTCTTTCCAACGTGTACTGCCTTGTTCACTGGGTGGTACATAGGGTATTTCCGCATAGGCCTCAAGCGGACTGTGTGAACTGTAACTATCACATAGAACCAATGTGTGTTTGCCTGAAACATGGGCAAAATAGTAGTAGATGCCCTCTTGTTCCATCAGGCGACTGAGGAAATTAAAGTCAGTCTCCCTATACTGAACACAATATTCCCATTCCCTGTAAGTGCCGCTGGTATTATCTTCGAAGTCACTGAATCCGTTGTCTTGAAATACCTCTTTGATAATATCGGGCACCTTTTTGTTTTGAAAGATACGACAGTCTGAGGTGCGGGTCAGAAACCAAAACCAGGGCCGCAATGTTGCTCGGTAATGGGCGAAAAAGGCGATGTGGCCTATCTGAGTAAATTGGCTGACGAATCCATTGAAATATCGCATCCCACCATCCACCAGATCCAACTCGACAGTCATCTGCTTGCCGAGAAGATCGTCGTGGGCGATCTCTTCGTTATCACTCAATAGGTCAATATTGAATTCAAACAGACGCCCTAGCTCCTCTCTAGCCTCCATACGAAGAATCAAGAGCTCATCTGGACCCAGCGGGGTTTTTATCCGTACCTGCCGGTTACTCTGTGTAAACGCCATTCAAGACTCCTACCCGGTTTAGCTAATCATAGCAAAGAAAAAATCGCTTTCTATTGAACAACTCCTGCACAAGGGTGTTGTCCATGAGCATCCAACCGGTACAACAAATGATATACCGAGATGGTTATTAACCCGGCGACTAAGTATGTCGTCTTCAGCCCAAGGGCACTTCCTGTGGGCGCGAGCCGCGCCTTAATCAAGGGCAGGCTTGAAACCCTGAAGACCACATACCTAGTCGCCGGGTTAATAGTAACTATCTGAATTAGAGTATGTGTGTCAGAGACCCTATGGTCAATGGAATCATTAAGGTACTTTTTCACATGCACAAAATACTTGCTTCACGCTTCTGCTTTGTGACAGGATCAGCTAAGAACCCGGCAACATGATAAAAAGGATAAAATCGACATGTCGCAACGGTTGAACTTTTCGATAGAATTGGGAAAACAGAGCGATAACCAGACCAGTAGCAGGCCTGGTGATCTACAGTTGACCTTTGTAGTTTTGGGATCTTTTGCTGGCACCCAGGATAGCGGCAACCTCCTCGGTAGTTCAAAAAATGCTTTACGCCGTATAGATCAGGATAACTATGAATCCTTTTTGAGCCAGTTGAACCCTTCACTGGTGATTGATTTGGCTGGGTGCATGGAGCCACTCATCCTAACCTTCGAAAACCTTGAAGATTTCCATCCTGACCAGCTGTATAAAAAGTTGTCTCTACTGGATATCGCCCCAGACTCAGCAAGCCAAAATCCACAGCCACCAATAACAGATCAGAATCAGCCATCAGCTGACGACAAAGAGTCGAACCAGCAGACTCTATCCCGACTATTAGGTGAACGTTCATTGAGCAACACGCCAGGTAGTAGCTCTATTTCCCAAGAGAAAAGTGCTCAAATTGAATCGATAGTCGGACGATTGGTGAATAACTCTCTGCAGGAAAATAGAGATCGGGAGAACGATCAGAATCAAGAACCGTCCGATCTGCACGAATCTATTCCAGAATTACTAAGGTCAGTTCTCCATCACCCCGAATTTCAGAGACTGGAATCTCACTGGCGCGGTCTTGATTGGTTACTTCGCAATCTCGAATTGGATGATCTTGATGATATCTATGCCCTCAATCTGCGTTCTGAAGATTGGGATATTTATTCCCAACAGGATTTGGATATTGTTCAAACAGATTTATATAAGACTCTGCAAGCGCGTTTCGGTGATCGATCATCATCAGAACAGAAGTTTATTCTAATATGCGATAAACAGATCAGCCCCTCCTCTAAGGATCTCCAGCTTTTAGATAAACTGGGGCAGATAGCAGCTTCTCTGGATGCGCAACTCATCGCAGGGGCAGAAGATGAATTCATCCCTTCCGATCAATCTAAACCGGATGACTTGGATCAATGGATTGCTTTTCAAAATGGGCAGTTTGCTAATCGTGTCAGTCTAGTACTACCGCGACTGCTGTTGCGTTTACCCTATGGAGCACAGTACGACCCGACAGACGACTTCAGTTTCGAAGAGCTTGCTCAGGAATGGTCATCTGCAGAGCTGCTTTGGGGATCTCCATCCTATGCTTTGGCTGTTGTATTAGCCGCATATAATAGATTGAGTAATCCACAAGAGGCCTCCTCATTGAGCGATTGCCCGGCTTTTGCCTATAGCCTGGATGGTGAGACTCATTTGCAACCCTGCACTGAACACCTCTTCAGGGAAAAACAGCTTGAAAGAATTCTGCAGCTGGGACTTATCCCTATCATTGGCAGTCGTCGTAGCAATTTGATCAAGCTACCCTGGTTCCCGCAGCTTTGACTGCAGCTCAACGAGTTGTAGTGAGGAAACAGAGAATGCACGCCTATATTTCATTGTCATCAGCAGGTGGGAGGATCACCAATTTCAAATGGTACTATTTCACTACCGTTTACTTATTTATCGTGTAGTATCAAGTACAAGGGTTTTGTGCTAAACCTACTCAATGAAAGGGTAACAATACAAAACCAGTCCACCTAACCAGTTTGTATGTGTTGGGTTAAATAACCAGAATAGTATCTGACAGGTATGTATATTTTCAACTTCAACTCAGCTTCGTTTTTAAAGCTATATTGTTGTATAGCCCTATGGGGGATGCAGGTTTGACCGGAAAACTCGACCTTGAACAACTGCTCAGTGCTGTATCTGAAGAGGCTCCGGCTGGCCCAGACCTGGAATACGATCCCCTTTTCGGAGAGATGGAACGGGCTGCAGAAGGCAAAGAAGAGCAGCAGTTCGGTGATACCATCATCCCTGCTGAAGAACCGGATTGGCGTGAGCTTAAAAACAAATCACTTCAGGTTATTGGACAAAGTAAAGATCTGCGAGCTGCTATCCATTTAACCCGTGCATTGGTACATACCGATGGCTTTGAAGGGCTGTCAAATGGATTGGCACTTATAAAAGGTTACTTGGAGAACTATTGGGAGAGTGTTCATCCTCAACTCGATCCTGATGACAACAATGATCCCACGATCAGAATCAATACGCTGATTAATATTTGCGATCCCTTTAGCTACCTGTCAGCCATCAACAAGATCCCTGTAGTTGCGTCAACAGTAATGGGGAAATTCAGCTACCGGGATATTCAGATTGCAAGCGGTAGTCTGCAAGCTTCAGAGAGCGATCAGCAGGAGCTCTCTCTCGACCAGATCGATGCAGCTTTCCGTGAATCAGCAAATGAAGAGAATCAAAACACTCTGAATCTGATCAATGCAGCATCTGAGACAGTCTCAGCTATAGAAACACGTCTCAATGAACTGGTTGGTATAGATCAGTCCCCCGATCTCAGCGCTCTGGTCAAATTACTGAAACAGATAAGTGATGAAGTCGCCCAACGTTGTGGTCTGGAGTCCATCACTGATAGTGAGGCGGGTTCAGATGATTCGAGTGATGCCGGTGCAGCACAGATTCAAAAGAGTGCACCCGGCACCATAAGCAGTCGAGATGATGTGATCAAGGCGTTGGAGCGCATCACTCAATATTATGAGAAAAACGAACCATCCAGTCCTATACCGCTCCTACTCGACCGGGCGAAGAGACTGGTAAAAATGGACTTTTACGAAATTGTTCAGGATCTTGCCCCTGGCGGATCGTCCCATTTCGATTTCCTGTGGAAGCAGGAGGATAGGTAGATCGAGGATTTGGGCATAAGCCCCACTAAATAAGAACCATACAGATAAGTTACTAAGAATATTATAGAGAGGTAGACCGTGGCAAAAGAGAGCAGCCAGAAGTTCGTAGCCCGAAACCGAGCCCCCAGAGTACAGATAGAGTATGACGTGGAGCTCTACGGCGCTGAAAAACAGATCCAGTTGCCCTTCATTATGGGCGTTATGGCGGACCTCTCGGGTAAACCCGAAGAGGCACTGCCTCCTGTCGCCGATCGAAAGATGCTTGAAATCGACGTGGATAATTTTGATGAAAGACTCAAAGCCATGAAACCCCGTACTGCCTTCAGGGTTCCCAACACGCTGACTGGTGAGGGTAATATCAATGTCGATATCACCTTCGAGAATATGGATGACTTCTCTCCAGCAGCAGTTGCCAAAAAAGTTGGTGCACTGCGTCAATTACTCGATGCCCGTACCCAACTCGCTAATCTGTTGACCTACATGGATGGTAAATCAGGTGCTGAAGAGCTGATTGCCAAGGCGCTGAATGATTCGACGCTGCTCCAATCTCTTGCCTCATCACCCAATCCTGATGGCGCATCGTCAGACGATTCAAAGGCAGAGGAGTAAAACATGGCTGAGTCAGATACCCAACAAGCAACTGGCAGCGCAGCTACTGAGAGTGTGGCCCCGGATGAATTTTCAGCCCTGCTGCAACAGGAATTCAAGCCAAAGACAGAACGCACCAAAGAAGCGGTGGTCAGTGCAGTGCAGACCCTCGCTGAGACAGTACTCAAAGAGAGCAGCACCATCTCTGATGATGCTGTTGAGACCATCGAGGGCATCATTGCCGAGATCGACAAGAAGCTGACTGAACAGGTCAACCTGATTCTCCATCATGAAGATTTTCAAAAGCTGGAAGGGAGCTGGCGCGGTCTTCATCACCTGGTCAACAACACCGAAACCGATGAGATGTTGAAGATCAGGGTAATGAATATCTCGAAAAAGGAACTTGGTAAAACCTTGAAGAAGTTCAAGGGTACAGCCTGGGATCAAAGCCCGATCTTCAAGAAGGTCTATGAAGAAGAGTATGGTCAGTTCGGCGGTGAACCCTATGGGTGCCTGGTAGGTGACTACCACTTTGACAATACACCCCCGGATGTTGAGTTGCTCACCGGCATGTCGCAGGTGGCTGCATCAGCTCACGCGCCATTTATTGCTGGTGCTGCACCTACAGTAATGCAGATGGACTCCTGGCAGGAGCTATCCAATCCCAGAGATCTGACCAAGATCTTCCAGACACCGGAGTACGCATCATGGCGTTCTCTTAGAGAATCAGAGGATTCAAGATACATCGGCTTGGCCATGCCACGGTTTCTCTCCCGCCTCCCCTATGGCGCAAAAACCGATCCGGTTGAGGAGTTCGACTTCGAAGAAGACACCGAAGGCGCTCTGCACGATAAATATACCTGGTCAAACTCTGCCTATGCGATGGCAGTAAATATCAACAAGGCCTTTAAAATGTATGGCTGGACCACCCGTATTCGCGGTGTCGAGTCCGGTGGTGCAGTTGAGGGTCTGCCTACTCACACTTTTCCCACCGATGATGGCGGGGTGGATATGAAGTGCCCAACCGAAATCGCCATTTCTGACCGCCGTGAGGCGGAATTGGCTAAAAATGGCTTTATGCCATTGCTGCATCGTAAGAACTCCGATTTTGCCGCCTTCATCGGTGCGCAATCATTACAAAATCCAGCGGAGTATGACGATCCAGATGCTACAGCCAATGCAAATTTAGCTGCCCGATTGCCCTATCTGTTCGCAAGTTGCCGCTTCGCACACTATTTGAAATGTATTGTGCGCGACAAGATAGGCTCCTTCAAAGAGCGTGACGACATGGAAAAATGGCTCAATAAATGGATTCAGAAGTACGTCGAACCCAGCCCGGGGACTGCCTCTGAAGAAGACAAGGCACGCAAACCACTGGCTGCGGCTGAAGTGGTTGTGTCAGAAGTGGAAGGTAATCCGGGCTACTACACGTCGAAATTCTTTCTGCGACCACATTACCAGCTGGAAGGTTTGACGGTATCTCTACGTTTAGTATCCAAGCTGCCTTCAGAGAAGGCGAGCTGATACCTAAGTTATTTACATTTTGGAGGAATAAATCATGGGCGTTGATCTTTTTATGAAAATCGATGGTGCGGATGGTGAAAGTACTGATGATGCACACAGCAAGTGGTGTGAGTTACTCAGCTACAGTCACGGTGTCTCTCAGCCCACATCTGGTGCCAGTGGTACTGGCGGTCGTACCGGTGGACGGGCTAATTTTGACAACTTCATTGCCGTAAAAACCATTGACAATGCAACACCAGACCTGAACATCAAATGTGCCAAGGGTGAGCATATCCCTAAGCTCGAAGTTGAATGCTGTCTGGCAAGTGGTGACAAACACACCTTCATGAAATATACCATGGAGGATGTTATCGTCACTTCCGTTACACCTGGCGGCAGTCAAGGAGATGAAACCAAGCCGTTGGAAACTGTCTCTTTCGCCTACGGCAAGATCAAATGGGAATACACACCAATCGATCATACCGGAAAGCCTGGCTCCACCGTCGATCGAACCTGGAGTCTGGAGAAAAACAAGCAAGAGTAGTCCCCTGCATTGCTCGACAACAAGAACCACCGCCTCCCCTTTGGGGAAGCGGTGGAAATATGAGCTACAACGCGTTATTTTCCCTTACTTATAACTGGTTCTGGCAGAATGATCAGATCTGGTTTAAGTCGGATGTGCACCGACATATAGGCCCGTACAATGGAAGCTGAAGAACTATTGAAACAAGGCGAACTGGATGCCGCACTCGACGCCTTGCAACAAGCAATAAGAAAAGAGCCCTCAAACGCAAAACTACGGGTATTTTTATTTCAATTACTGTGCGTCGTCGGTGCTTGGGAGAGAGCCCTGAGTCAACTGGATGTTGCAGCTGACCTGGATCCACTCAACCTGCCAATGGCTCAAACCTACCGTGAAGCGATCCAGTGCGAGTTATTTCGAAAAGAGGTCTTTGGCGGTGAAAAGTCGCCACTTATTTTTGGTGATCCACCTGAGTGGACTGCCTTTCTTCTCGAATCTCTCAGGCTTTCAGGAAAAGGGGAATATGCACAAGCTGAGAGTCTACGCAACCAGGCGTTTGAACTCGCGCCAACCAGCTCGGGTATGCTTGATGAGCAACCATTTGCCTGGTTAGCCGACGCGGACTCGCGTATCGGGCCAATGTTTGAGGCCATCGTAAATGGACGCTACTACTGGATTCCCATGCAACGTCTGAAGAAGGTCTCCATAGAGGCTCCAGAGGATCTACGTGACATGGTCTGGACACCGGCTCATCTGACTTTTGAGAATGAGGGGGAGGCCGTTGCGCTGTTACCCGCTCGATATCCCGGTACCGAACAGGAGACAGATACAGCATTGAAACTCTCCCGTAAAACAGAGTGGCTGACACCTGCTGATAATCTCTATATTGGCTTGGGACAACGTATGCTGGCCACAGACCAAAATGAATACCCCCTGCTCAATACCAGAGAAATAGAGTTTCAAGCCGCTACGGACAGCACGACTGAATAAGATGAATCTGGCGGAGATACCACTCAGTTGAAGTCCACTAATCAACAGCAACAGTTACAGCCGTCGTTACTCGACCGGCTGACCGATGACGAACCTGGAAAAACAAAGGAGTCAGCGGATAAGCGGGTCATTTCAATGCGTCGTTTACGGCAATGCGTTCTGAGAGACCTTGCCTGGCTGATGAATACCACCAATTTGGCAACGACTGAAGATCTGGAAGCCTATCCCGAAGTCACTCACTCTGTACTCAACTATGGTCTGAATGAACTCTCAGGGCATCTGGTAACCGGCCTGGATCTGAGCAAGCTTGAAAGAATGGTTCGTCAGTCGATCCAGGACTTTGAACCCCGTATATTGCCTCACACAGTCAAAGTACGCTCCATAAGGGATAGCAGTAAAGAGAGCCATAACCGCCTGATGTTTGAGATTGAAGGACAACTCTGGGCTGAACCCACACCCTCACATCTGCTGATTAAGACCCAAATTGATCTGGAAGAAGGCGGGGTCACACTTGCAGACGCCTACTCTACGGGTATGGAGTAAGCCGATGGATCCGCGCCTGCTCAAATACTACAATCAAGAGTTGCAGTTTATGCGTGAAATGGGGGCTGAATTTGCTCAGGCTTACCCTAAAATCGCCAGTCGCCTCTCGCTCGACGAGTTTGAGTGTGCAGACCCCTATGTAGAGCGCCTATTGGAAGGCTTCAGCTTTCTGGCAGCCAGAATACAGCTCAAACTCGATGAAGAGTTTCCTCGTTTCACCCAACACTTGATGGAACGGGTTTTCCCTCACTACCTCTGCCCCACACCATCGATGATGGTGGTGCAGTTTCAGGCAGATATGCTGGAACCCTCATTGTGGGATGGTTTTCTTCTGCCCCGACACTCAACAATGCGTAGCCGTATCGGCAAAGGCAGTCATACCGCCTGTATCTACCGCACAGCTCAAGACGTTACCCTGTGGCCGATAGAGATTCAGAGTGTTGACTATCTACCCACACCAGCATCAATCGCACTGGCTGGAATCGGCAAGCAGGAGGGGGCAAGAGCTGCCATTCGACTCAGGTTGAAGACCACTGGTGATATCCCCTTCAATCACCTCGATCTCGATCGGCTGCCCATCTTCTTCAGTGGTGGTGATAGCGGCATGCGTGCTTTCGAGGCTGTGGCCGGTCACACATTGAAGATAGTAGGTCGTGCCCCTGAATCAGAGACATACCGAACAACCTCACAAGCCTCTCCAGTCAGAATAATGGGATTCAATGAGAATGAATCCTTGTTGAATTATGGGCCGCGTTCGTTCCAGGGCTACCGGTTTCTGGCCGAGTACTTTGCCCTGCCCGAACGTTTCCTGTTTGTAGAACTGAATGATCTCAAGACAGTTCTGAGAGATTGTGACAATCAACAACTGGAGCTATACCTGCTGCTCGATGAGAGCGATCCCGATTTAGAAAGTGGCCTCAGCGAGCGCAACTTCCTGCTTAACTGTTCACCGGCAATCAATCTGTTTCCTAAACGGGCAGACCGTATTCACCTCAGTGATAGCAACTCTGAATATCACATTCTGCCCGATCGCACCCGACCAATGGACTATGAAGTCTATGAAGTTGATAGTGTGATCGGTTTCGGTAGTAACACTGAGCAGCGTCAGACTTTTCAGTCATTCTATGCCAGTAACGACTTTATCGCCTCGGATCAGCCACGTGCATATTTTGCAACCCATCGGCAACCAAGGCTACTTTCATCCAAGCAGCAGCGTGAAGGCGCACGTTCCAGTTACATAGGCAGTGAAATCTTTGTCTCTATAGTGGATGCAGATGAAGCGCCATTTCAAAGTGATCTTCGACAACTCGCTGTGACCACGCTATGTACAAATCGTGACTTGCCGATGCACATACCTTTGGGTCAGGGTGGCTCTGCCTTCACCCTGGATAGCAGTACACCGGTAAACCAGATTCGTTGTATTGGATCTCCTACAAAACCCAAACCATCCACAGCGCAAGGTTCCATCAGTTGGCGATTGATCAACCACCTCTCTCTCAACTACCTGTCGATGGCCAGTGAGGACAAAGATCAGAGCACGGCGGCCTTGAAAGATTTTCTATATCTCTATGCAGATAGCAAAGATCCAGCGATGCGTAAACAGATCGAGGGTGTGGTCTCCATTGAATCCAAACCGGTGAATCGACGCCTGCCAAGTCCAGGCCCGATCTCTTTTGGCCATGGTCTTGAGATCATATTGACTCTCGATGATTTATCGTTCGAAGGTAGTGGCGCTTTTCTGTTTGGCGCCATGATGGAACAGTTTTTCAGGAAGTACACTGCAATTAATTCTTTTACTGAGACAGTAGTCGTCACTCAACAAAGGGGAGAGATCAAAAGATGGCCAGTAAGGCTGGGTCTGAGAAAAACTCTCTAAGCCTCTTCGACAGGCTGCAACAGTCGCCCTATCGCTTTGACTTCTATCAGGCAATGCGACGGCTGGAGTGTGCCTATCCGGAAGAGCCCAGACTCAGTCAGTCCCGTCATGTAAAGCGCGATAAAATACGGCTTGGACAGGATCCGACAATGGCCTTTCAGCCCTCTACCCTCTCCTCTTTTCGACAGGGGAAAGGTACCAAGCCACCAAGACTGGGGATCTATTTTTTTGGGCTGTTCGGTCCGAATGGCCCCCTACCGCTGCATCTCACTGAATTTGTCCATGATCGACTGCACAATATCCATGATCCAACCCAAGTTGAGTTTCTGGACCATTTTCACCATCGGCTGCTCACCCTTTTCTATCGAGCCTGGGCGAACAGTCAACCAACTGTCAGTTTCGATCGTGCAGATGACGACCAGTTCGGTAACTATCTTGGCTCGCTGTTTGGTATTGGATCCCCTCACCTGAGAGATCGGGATGCCATGCCTGACCTGGCGAAGCTTCACTACTCAGGCCGCCTCGCCAGCCATACCCGGAATGCAGAAGGCCTGGAAGCGATAATTGCGGATTTCTTCAGGCTTCCTGTGCATATCGAAGAGTTCATCGGTACCTGGATCGATCTTCCAGAGAACAGCCGCTGCCGGTTAGGTGAATCCATGGAGATCAGTACCCTCGGTACAAGCATCATACTTGGTGACCGGGTCTGGCAGGGTCAACAGAAATTCCGCATTGTACTGGGCGCATTAAATTTTGATGACTATCAGCGCATGTTGCCTGGTGGTGAAAGTCTGAAACGGCTCATCGCTGTTGTGAAAAACTATATCGGCGATGAACAGGATTGGGAGCTGAACCTGATTCTGCAAGAGCAGGAAGTCCCCCCTTTAAGTCTTAATGGTGAGAGCCGCCTGGGTTGGACCAGCTGGCTTGCTCAACACCCTCTGGGACGGGATGGTGACGATCTATTTCTACAACCCCTTGAACTTAGAGGTCTCCCGTCATGAGCGAGATTAATCGTGCCGCCCTGTTTGGCAAACTGAATAGCCTGGGCTACAAGGCCATTGAGAGCGCAACCGTTTTCTGCAAGATGCGGGGCAACCCCTATGTAGAGTTGGTTCACTGGATACATCAAGTGCTGCAATTGCAGGATTCTGATCTGCACAAAATCATTAAGCAGTTCAATCTTGAACCCTCTCACCTGGCAAAAGATATCACTGAGACACTGGATACCCTGCCTCGTGGCTCCACCTCCATCTCTGATCTCTCTTCACATGTCGAAGAGGCGACAGAAAGAGGATGGGTATATGGAACGCTGATGTTTGGCGACTCCCAGGTCCGTACCGGCTACCTGATGATCGGTATTTTGAAAACCAAAAGTCTGCATAACGCCCTGTTGAGAATCTCCGATCAGTTTAAAAAGCTGAATGTCGAGACCCTCACCGAACGCTTTGCTGAAGTTGTGGAAGGTTCACCTGAAGAGGCGATGCGCTCAAGCGATGGATTCCAGGTGGGTGGCGGAGCTGCTCCTGGTGAAGCCAGTGATGCAATTGCACCAGCCCAGATGGGGAAACAGCAGGCTCTTCAACAATTCTCAGTAGACCTTACAGAGCGAGCCAGAAAGGGTGAAATCGACCCGATTGTCGGGCGGGACGAGGAGATTCGACAGATTATCGACATTCTGATGCGCCGCCGTCAGAACAATCCTATCCTCACTGGTGAGGCCGGAGTGGGTAAAACAGCCGTTGTAGAAGGATTTGCCCTACAGATAGCAAAAGGTGATGTCCCCCCTCCCCTTAAAGAGGTCAGCCTGCGTGTACTCGATGTTGGCCTGCTGCAGGCAGGTGCAAGTATGAAGGGCGAGTTCGAGAATCGACTGAAGCAAGTCATTGAGGAGGTGCAGTCCTCTGAAAAACCGATCATTCTCTTCATCGATGAAGCCCATACCCTGATCGGTGCCGGTGGCAGTGCAGGAACCGGGGATGCGGCAAATCTGCTGAAACCCGCTCTGGCTCGAGGCACCTTGAGAACTGTTGCCGCCACCACCTGGGCGGAATACAAAAAGTATATTGAAAAAGACCCGGCACTGACCCGTCGTTTTCAGGTTGTGCAGGTTGATGAGCCAGACGAAGACCGGGCTATCATGATGATGCGTGGCATGGCTTCAACCCTTGAAGGCCATCATCAGGTGCAGATTCTGGATGAGGCTCTGGACGCCTCAGTACGCCTCTCGCATCGATATATTCCTGCCCGACAGCTACCTGACAAGTCTGTGAGTTTACTGGATACCACCTGTGCCAGGGTGGCCATCAGCCAGGCAGCAGTGCCCGCTGAAGTGGATGACAGTCGTCGTCGTATCGAAGCGCTGGAGACCGAACTGGAGATTATCGGCAGAGAGCGCGTTATCGGATTGGATACCGAAGAGCGGGAAAAATCGACCCAGGAAAAGCTATCTGAAGAGCGCCAACGCCTTGAACAACTGACTGCTCGCTGGGAAGAGGAAAAATCCCTGGTTGAAGAGGTGCTCTCCATCGAGCGAAAGCTGAAAGGCGAAGATGAAGCGTCAACAGAGGATAGTGAGGGAAGTGATCAAGCCACTGAAGATCAGGAAGTCACTGCTGAGACAATACAAGACGAGCCAGAAGCGTCAAACGAGACCCTGTTACAAAGCCTCAGACAACTCAAGTCCAAACTCAGTGAATTACAGGGTGAAAGCCCACTAATTCTTCCCAGTGTTGATGCCCAGGCGGTGGCCTCAGTAGTAGGTGACTGGACTGGCATACCTGTGGGCAGAATGGTGAAGAATGAGATCGAGACCATTCTCAGCCTCAGCGACACCCTGGCCAAGCGGGTCATCGGTCAGGATCACGCTCTGGAGATGATTTCTCGCAGAGTGCAGACCTCCAGGGCCAATCTGGATAACCCCAACAAACCAATTGGTGTTTTCATGCTTTGCGGCCCCTCAGGAGTGGGTAAAACGGAGACAGGATTGACCCTGGCTGAATCACTCTATGGTGGCGAACAGAATGTAATCACCATCAACATGAGTGAATTCCAGGAAGCCCACACAGTATCGACCTTGAAAGGTGCACCTCCGGGCTATGTTGGCTATGGTGAAGGTGGAATACTTACAGAAGCGGTACGCCGCAAACCCTATAGTGTGGTATTACTTGACGAGGTGGAAAAAGCACATCCTGATGTCCACGAAATCTTCTTTCAGGTTTTTGACAAGGGCTGGATGGAAGATGGCGAAGGACGGCATATCGATTTCAAGAATACACTGATTTTGCTGACTTCAAATGTCGGCACAGAGATGATCGATAATCTGTGCAAAGATCCGGAACTGATGCCTGAGCCTGGTGCCATCGCCTCAGCCTTGCGTGATCCATTGCAAAAAGTCTTTCCTTCAGCCTTACTGGGTCGTTTAGTGGTCATTCCCTACTACCCCTTAAGCGATGAAGTGCTGGCTAAAGTGGTTCGTCTGCAACTGGGTAGAATCGAATCCCGTATCCTTGAGAATCATGACGTGCCGCTTAATATAGACGATGAGGTCATAAAGTTGATCATCAGCCGCTGCACCGAAGTGGAGAGTGGTGCGAGAATGGTAGACGCTATACTCACCAACACAATGCTCCCTGAAATCAGTCGACACATATTGATTGAAAAAATGGAGGGCCGTCCGATTGGCAAAATCCAGATTGGTGTGGAGAATGATGAATTCAGCTATAACTTTTCCTAAGCTTTAAATAGAGTTACTACGGCAATATTGATGTATTCCGACAGCCAAAGCGCAACAATGACATTGACCGTCACCAGTAGTGGCGGGGCTCCGCCGTCTCAGCCTTTATCTGCCTCCTTTGATGAGCAAGGGGGCAGTATTGGGCGCCGACAGGAGAATAGATGGGTGCTTCCCGATCCTGAACGCTTCATATCGGGACAACACGCAATGATCGACTTCAGTAATGGGGTTTTTCACATCACAGATACCAGCTCCAATGGCGTCTTCCTGAACCATTCGAAAACGGCCCTGGGTAAGGATAATCGCGTCGCCCTCGAGGATGGAGATATCATCGGAATCGGTGATTATGAAATCAGTGTGTTAGTGATACCTGCAGAAGTCGATGCTGTAGCAGAAATAGAAACTTCTCAGGATTTCGATAATCTTGATGATCCTTTTGCGCAGATGGCGGAACAGCATGCGGGTGAGGCCCTTGACAAGGCGCTGCCAGCCTCATCAATCACAACTGAAATCTCCGAGCCTGAAGCGGAACCGATGTTCAGCCTTGATGATCCAGAATCATCCGCATTGGTGATAGATCAAGACGATGAATCGATACAGCCGTCCCCTCTGTCACAATCGGATCATACCTCTGACCTGAACGCTTTTTTCAACCAACCAACACCGATACCGGAAGATTGGGATCTGGACGAACAATCGTCAGAAGGAAATTCAGCAGAACCTGCTATCTCTTCACCTGAGATACTGCCCCCATTGGAGGAAAATCCACCACCCTCGTCGCCTTTCCCTGAAACCCAACCGATAGAGCAGGAGAAACCGATTCCTCCGCCCCTCACCCAGGAATCGATTCCCAGACCAGGGCTAAAGCCCAAGGAGATGCCGGAACAGAGCATCCCCCAGCCTGTAAAAGCAGATCCACCCCCGGCAGCAGTGCCCGATTCAGGTGATGAAGCTGATCTGCGTGCCGCACTCGCTGAAGGAATGGGGATACCCGTAGATCATCTGCACGGATTGGCGATGACCGATCTGATGCATAATCTTGGCAGTGTCATGCGCGCCAGTGTCGAAGGCAGTATGTCGATTCTTCGTGCCAGGGCTCAGATGAAGGGTGAGTTTCGTATGAATCAGACGATGATTCAGCCGGTTGAGAATAACCCGCTAAAGTTCTCTATAAATACTGAAGAGGCGCTGCGACACCTGGTTAACCCCAGCCCGAAAAGTGGCTATCTCCCACCATTGCATGCCATTGTAGAGGCAAATGAAGATGTTGAAGCCCATATGTTGGCGGTGATGGTTGGTATGCAGGCAGCACTTCAGGTTGTTTTGCAGCGCTTTAAACCGGAAATTCTTGAAAAACGCCTGGGCCAATCGGCTCTGCTTGAGAAACTGCCACTCTATCGACAAGCTAAGACCTGGGATCTCTTTACTGAACTCTACAGCGAAATAGCCAATGAGGCGGAGGATGATTTTCATCAACTCTTCGGCCGCACATTTTCAAAAGCCTACGAAGAGCAGATCCGTCGTCTGGAATCGTTAAAACACGCTGACCCCAATTTAAAAACTTTTTGAAGGTATAAGCAGATGAAAGCAACCATAAAAAAACTCTTGCTTAGTTCAGGACTCATCTATCTGTTTTTAGTAGCGGGTTGTTCGAGTGTTTCAAGTATAAATGCAACAATGAATGCAGATATGCGTGTTAACCCCGATATCAATGACAGACCCTCACCCATCGTTGCAAGAGTCTATGAATTGAAATCTCTTAGCGTTTTCAATAATGCCGACTTCTTCAATCTTTTCGAGCAGGATGTTGCCCTGCTTGGAGATGAACTGCTGATGCGTGATGAGTTCCACTTTCAGCCTGGAGAAACTAAATTGCTTGAACGAGAGTTGCAACCTGACACCCGATACCTGGGTGTTATTGGCGCTTATCGTGATATAGAAAATGCCACATGGCGTCGAGCAATAGAAATCGATGTAAACGACGAAACCGCCTTTGTGATAGAGTTCGGAAAAAGCGGTATCAACATCCTTAAAAACAAATAAGAGAAGCCCATGTCTTGGATGTCTAGGATTGTTTGGTCAGAGGGAATGTTCCTCAGGCCGCACCACTTTCAACAGCAGGAGCGGTTTTTAGAGCACCGCATCGAGGCTCGGTGCGCTGACCTGACCCCCTTCAGTTGGGGCTTCACGCAGTTAAAAATTGATCGCCAGGCCCTGGCACTGGGTCGATTGGCGATTGAGTCCTGTAGCGGCGTTCTACCCGATGGAACAACCTTCGACATACCCACACACGACAATCCACCTCCACCATTAGACATTCCAGCAGAACACAAAGGTGCGATTGTCTATCTCGCCCTGCCCCTCTCCCGTTCAGGAACCTCTCAAGTACGCTTTTCTGACCAGGAAGAGGGCCTGGAGCGATATCTGGTCGATGAAATCGATATTAAGGATGGCATATCGGGCTCTTCCAACAACTCCACGCTGCAGATTGCCAAACCAACACTAAGACTATTGATCGGTGACTCGGAACTGGAAGAGTTTGCCCATATAGCAATTGCAAAAGTGATAGAACGTCGCTCAGACGACATGCTGGTGTTAGACGAGGATTTCATTCCCCCTTGTCTCGACTGCCAGGTCTCCCCACGACTCGCTGGATATGTTAAAGAGATCGAGGGCCTCTTACATCACCGTGCCGATGCAATTGCATCCCGCTTGGTAGATGGTGGAAAAGGTATTGCCGAGGTTGCAGATTTTCTGATGTTGCAGGTGGTCAATCGCTATGAACCACTCTATACCCATTTCTGTAACCGGGTTCCACTACACCCTGTCACCTTCTATGAAGCGGCCTTAGAGCTGGCCGGCGAACTCGCCACCTTCACCAGCAGCAATAAGCGTCCGCCAACCTTTTCTCTCTATCAGCACCAGGCTCTACAGGAGACCTTTCTCCCTTTGATCAGGGAACTGAGACGTTCGTTGAGTATGGTGCTTGAACAGAAAGCGGTTTCGATTCCGCTTGAAGAGCGCAAGTATGGTATCCGGGTTGCTTCGGTATCAGATCGCTCCCTCTTGAGCGACGCCATCTTTGTGTTAGCAGTTAACGCCAACATGACAGCAGATGTCCTGCAGCGGCGCTTTCCGACTCAAACCAAGATCGGCCCTGTCGAGAAGATACGCGACCTGGTCAATCTACAACTGCCCGGTGTGGGGTTACGTATACTTTCCGTAGCCCCAAGACAGATCCCCTACAACGCAGGCTTCAGCTATTTCGAGCTGGACAAAAACAATGACTATTGGAACCTGCTTGAAACCTCTGGAGGATGTGCCATACATATAGGAGGCGATTTTCCGGGCCTTGAACTTGAACTTTGGGCAATAAAAGGTAGTTGATGATGGATCACGATGACCCATTTGGCATGAAGCCCAACGAAACAGGTGACCGCACCGTTATCCGCCCCCGTCCTGGTGGCAAAGGTCCGGCAGTTACACCTCAACCTCCACCAACCAGTCAGAGTATCCCTCAAAGGCCTCAGGCGCCTGCGCCCAGCCTGCCGATGCGACAGGGTGCCAACAAGCTTGAGATTGCAGCCTCGTCACTGCTCTCAATGATGGGACGACTACGCGATACACCCTCCCATTCCGATCCGGTGACCCTCAAGAATTCGATCATCGAAAAAATCCGCGGCTTTGAACGAAAAGCACAAGATCTTGGGGTTGAGCAAGAGACTGTTTTCTGGGCTCGCTATGTTCTTTGTACCGTCACCGATGAACTGGTGCTGACCACCCCCTGGGGCAATCAGAGCATCTGGCGAGACCAGAGTCTGCTGGTGACTATGCACAAAGAGGCCTGGGGTGGCGAGAAATTCTTTCAGCTGTTGCAAAAGCTGCTGCAGAATCCGGCCAAGAATCTGGAGCTGCTGGAGTTGATGTACATCTGTCTCACATTTGGTTTCGAAGGGCGCTTTAGACCCCTACCCGATGGTTATGCGCAACTACAGACGCTACGGGACAATCTCTTCCGTACCCTTCGCAATCATCGTGATGAGTATGAACGGGAACTCTCGGGAAATTGGCAAGGCGTTCCCCTGAAACAGAATGCACTGGTTCAATATGTTCCATTATGGGTGGTGCTGGCTATTTCAGGTGTTGTTCTGTTGTTGATGTATTCTGGATTCAGCCTCAGTCTTAACGTCAAGTCGGACCCGGTTCATGCTGAGCTGCATAACATCGCCCGCAATGTGCAAACTGTGGTCGAACGCGCTCCACCACCACCTCCGGAACCTGAGCTTACCCTTAGAGTTCTGTTAGCCAATGAGATTGCCCAAGGAAAGGTGAGTGTTGCTGAAGACTACACCCAAGGCATCGTCAGAATCGCCGGCGACGGCCTGTTCGCTTCAGGCAGTGTTGATGTCAGTGATCAATTCCTGCCGCTGCTGAACCGTATCGCCGCAGCTATGGATCGGCTTGATGGCGAAATCCTGGTGGTGGGCCATACAGACAACATACCCATACGCAGCCTTCGCTACCCATCCAACTGGCACCTGTCAAGAACACGTGCAGAATCGGTGGCGAAAATCCTGGCACTGGATCTTGCCCTACCCGGAAGGATTCAGAGTGAAGGGCGTGGCTCAGCAGAGCCCCTGGCATCCAATGACACAAAAGAGGGACGAGCACGCAATCGGCGTGTGGAGATCACTCTGATAAAACCATAGGCATTCGCGTACACCATGCAGGCACTATTGAGAATCATAAAAAACCGCTGGTTTGTCGCCATACTGGGATTGATCGCTATTTCGGTCATCATCTGGCTTATCGGACCACTATTCGCCTTTGCCGGCACCGAACCACTGGCTTCGGTTACAGCAAGACTGATTGCCATTGGGCTCATCATTCTGCTTTGGGGTGCAAATCAGTTACGTCGCTTTCTGGCTGCGCGAAAGAAAAATCAACAGATGCTCGAAAGCGTGGTTGGACAGAAAGGTCAAACTTCAGCCACTTCCCAGGAGTCGGCTGAAGAGGTTCAGATCCTCGGACAGCGACTAGATGATGCGATTCGTATCCTCAAAGAGTCAAAGCTTGGTGGAAAGCAGAACAGCCAATATCTCTACCAACTCCCCTGGTATATGTTCATTGGACCACCAGGAAGCGGTAAAACCACAGCCTTACTGAATTCCGGACTGCACTTCCCCCTTGCAGACAAACTTGGGAACGATGCGGTACAAGGCATTGGCGGCACCCGCAATTGCGACTGGTGGTTCACCGATGATGCGGTGCTACTGGATACCGCAGGTCGTTACACCACTCAGGACAGCTATGAAGAGGTCGATCGTGCTGCCTGGATGGGATTTCTCGATTTGCTGAAGAAACATCGGAAACGCAGACCCATCAATGGTGCACTGGTAGCGATCAGTGTCGAGGATATCCTGCAACTTACCGACATCGAACGAATCAACCATGCCAAAGCGATTCGCATGCGGGTCAAAGAGCTGATCGATCATTTCGGTATCCGTTTCCCGATATACGTTCTCTTTACCAAGTGCGACTTGCTGGCAGGCTTCAATGAGTTCTTTGAAAACCTGGGAAGAGAGGAACGTAATCAGGTCTGGGGCATGACCTTCCCTTTGACTGACAAGAATAGTCAGGATGCAGGCATCACCCAGTTCAAAGATGAATTCAAAGCCTTGGAACAACGTATCGATGCCCGCCTGATGGACCGCCTTGAACAGGAGCGGGATATCAAACGAAGAGTCTTGATCTACTCATTTCCGCAACAGTTCAGTGCCCTTCGTGAAGCAGCAGAAACCTTCCTCTATGAGGCCTTCAGTGAAAACCGCTTCCAGGAGACCCCCATGGTTCGGGGTGTCTACTTTACCAGCGGTACTCAGGAAGGCACACCCATCGACCGTCTGCTTGGATCGATGGCCCAGGAGTTCGGTCTCAATCGCCAGATCGCACCTGCCTTTTCCGGTTCAGGACGCAGTTTTTTCATCAACAGACTGTTTAAGGATCTGATATTTGCAGAATCCCATCTGGCCGGTATCAACACCCGGGTTGAAAAACAGCGTGCCTGGCTGCAGCGGATCGCTTACGTAGGAGCCATATCACTGGCAGTGCTTGCGGGTATTGCCTGGTTTACAAGCTATAGCCGTAATCAGAGTTATGTGGATCAGGTTGCAATCCAGGCTAATGCTGCAGATGAGAAGGTAAATGCAGTTGCCGCAGATGACCTGACATTGACCAACGTGGTGCCCGCCCTCGATCTAGTACGAAACATCCCCGGTGGATATCAGGATCAGGAGAAAGAGATTCCCTTGTTGATGGGTTTGGGACTCTATCAGGGGGACAAGCTTGGCAGTGAAGCAATCAGTGCCTATCACAACAGTCTGAAAAACCTCTTCCTGCCCCGTATCATCCTCAGTCTTGAAGAACAGCTCAGTCAGCAGGGAAACAATCCAGACTATCTGTATGAAGCACTCAAAGTCTATCTGATGTTCGATGACAGTGAACACTATGATGCAGAAACCGTAAAGGCCTGGATGCTTTTACAGTGGCAGTTGACGCTGCCGGGTTCTGAAAATGCACAGGCGAGACAGGCCCTTGATTCACACCTGAATGCGTTGTTGACTCAAATGCCAATGACACCGACCTTGCCTCTGGATGAGGCATTGATCAGCCAGGTACGCAGTAATCTACTAAGAGTGCCACTAGCTGACCGGGTATACAACCGCATGAAGCGCACCACCCAGGGAGGATCTGTCTCAGCGCTGCGTCTGACACAAGAGATCGGAACAGATGCCGAGCTGGTCTTCAGTCGTCGCTCAGGAGAGCCACTGGATAAAGAGATCCCCGGCCTTTTTACCTACCAGGGTTACCATAAACTGTTTCTCAAGGATCACCTCTCCATCGCTAATAAACTACTCGAGGAGAAATGGATACTTGGCCCTGATCTGGAAAAGATCATTGGTAAAACTGACCTGGCCAAGCTGAGCAGCCGAGTCAAAGATCTCTACTACGCCGAGTATATCCGTCTGTGGGAACAGCAGCTTGCCGATATCCGGGTGAAACCATTCAACAATATGCGACAGGCGGTAGAAGTACTGAATGTCCTTTCAGGCCCCACCTCCCCCCTGCGTCGTTATCTTAAGCTGATACAGGAACAGACTACCCTTTCCCGTCTGCCCGGTGGCGCACAAAAGGCGGCAGAGCTGATCGAGAAAAACAGTTCGGGGATTACAAGACGACTGGCGTCGATCCTGCAAGTTGCTCCAGACGAGGGCCAGGATCAACCACAGAAGCAGCTGTTGACCACCCCGGTAGATCAACATTTTGCCAGCCTCAACCGAATGATTGAGGCACAAGAGGGTGAGCAGGCTCCTCTGGATAGAACCATGGAGATGCTCAACGAGCTGTATGCGCATATGAACACTATTGCATCAGCGGGCAATCAATCCAGCCAGGCGTTCAATGCGGCACGTGACCCTAGTGCTGGAGGTGGGGTCATCAGTCGACTCAAGTTAGAAGCACAGCGCCAACCTGGCCCTCTGGCTGAGATAATCAACACCTTGGCAGACGGTAGCTCCAATCTCACCGTATCGGGAGTCAGAAGCCACTTGAACTCAGTCTGGAACACACAGCTGCTACCCTTCTGTCAGCGTAGCCTGTCAGGACGTTATCCATTGGATCGAGGGAGTGCCAGAGAGGTCACTATCAGTGATTTCGGACGCTTCTTTGGTGCCGGTGGGATGATGGAGAACTTCTTCAACACCTACCTCATAGACTTTGTTGACACCTCTCGAAAAGTTTGGCGCTGGAATGCAGCTGGCAGTAAGACACTGGGTATTCCCACCAGCACCTTGCGTCAGTTCCAAAGGGCGGCTGTGATTCGTGACGCTTTTTTCAGTAGTAGCAGCCAGGAACCAAAAATCAACTTCGAGATCAAGCCACTGAGTATGGATACAACCATTACCCAGATCACCCTGCTACTCAACCAGCAAAGAGTCAGGTACAACCATGGTCCCACCCGCTGGAACCGTCTGACCTGGCCGGATGATTCCGGTATCAGTGATACCAAGATCCTGCTTGCCCCCCCCGCAGGCAATAAACCGTCCGGACTTACTGAAGATGGCCCCTGGGGTTGGTTCCGTATCATTGATCTGGCTGAAATTATTCCTACAAACTCCCCCGAAACAATTAATGTGACCTTTGACGTAGGTGGTCGCAAGTCCCGTTTTGCACTTCGCGCCAGCGGTGCACTCAATCCATTCCAGCTTAGAGAATTGGCAGATTTCCGGTGTCCGAACAGACTATAAATACAATGCAAAATGAGGACTTTCCTGGCCTCTACGGTAAAATTCCAGCTTTGGGTGACTTCGTAACTCGCAGACTCCCTCGAAGTTTCATCGCGCCTTGGGAAACCTGGATGCAGGAAGCGATTGCCAACAGCCGGGAACAACTTGGTGACTTCTGGCTCGACAACTACTTAACCAGCCCCATATGGCGATTCTCCCTCTCACCAGGGATATGTGGTGAACAGGGATGGGCAGGCATCTTAATGCCCAGCGTGGATCGTGTCGGTCGATACTATCCATTCACCCTGGCTACAAAACTTGATCCTAAATTTAATCTGTTTCTCTTTATGGAGGAGTCGGAGAGCTGGTTTGCACGCCTGGAAGAACTTGCCCTCTCCTGTCTTGAAGATGGATTTCAAATGGATTCACTGGAGCAACAGTTGCTTGCCCTGGGTAACCCAAGTGCAGAACGGGAAGAACTGATTCAGCACGATGCCCCGATCACCCCCTTGAATAATGCTTGGCATGCACACCTGCAAGAGCAATCCTCTCTGCGCGGTCTCTATCCACTGTTTCTGCCCCATCTGATGAAAAAGCTGCTATTCGCTTATAGTCTCTGGTGGACTCAAGGTTCAGAGCGGATCTCACCCTCTCTGTTGATCTGTCAAGGACTTCCCCAAATCAAGGGCGCCAGTGCATTGATTGATGGCGCATGGTCTCAACATGGTTGGGAAGAGATCGAAACCGGTGCCTACAGCATGGGATTCTCAGCCTCGGAAGTTCACGAGCCTCAATGAGCCAGAACCGATTCTACTGGGTCTCTGCCCATATAACCGACAAGGGTAAAGTCCGTGCTATCAACGAGGACGCCTGCCTGGATAGAGCTGACCTCGGAATCTGGGTCGTTGCTGATGGTATGGGTGGTCATGCAGCGGGAGATTTGGCCTCAAGCATGATAGTCAATGAACTGAAATCCATGGCGCCTGGGGACTCTTTGGGACAATTGGCTGGTGATGTAGAGCAGCGCCTACACTACGTCAATCAACAGCTACTACTTGAGTCTCAACACAGGGGTGGTGAAATAATCGGTTCCACCGTGGTAACCCTACTGGCGTATGATGGTTACTGCATCTACCAGTGGGCGGGTGACAGCCGTATATATCTCTATCGAAGGGGAAATCTGAAACAGCTCAGTCGGGATCACAGCCAGGTTGAGGAGTTGATCGAACAAGGCCTCGTTAGTTCCGATGAAGCGGAGCAATCATCAATTGCCAACTATATCACCAGAGCTGTTGGCGCTTGCGATCTCTTGGAGTTAGACGCTGAAATGGTTGAACCCTGTGATGGAGACCTGTTTCTGCTCTGCAGTGATGGCTTGAACAAAGAGGTCAGTGATTCAGAGATTACTGATATCCTGGGGCGCCATAATTTTCAGGATTCAATTCAGGAACTGATCAATCTGGCCATGGAGAGAGGGGCTCGTGACAATGTTACTATTGTTTTGGTGCAGGCAAAATCAGCGCAGATTGCCTTAGCTGACGATGCATGATCTGCTATATTGGGCGTGGTGACTGCTTCAGTATGAAATTTATAGCCAAAAGGAGTCTATGAAGTGAGTGATGTAAATAGGTTTCTGGATTTCTTGAAAATCCTCATCATCTTAACATTTGCACTTGCTTTAGGCGCCTGTGAACTGATGGGGCCAAAAAAACAGGATGAACCTGTAGTTATGGAACCAGAGGAAGAGGTAGAGGCAATACCCCTCCCAACCGATTCTTTGTCACCCAATAAACGCGTTCGCAAAGCCTTGACGCTGTTACAGAATGGCGACTATGAGAATGCTCGCAATCAGCTTAATTGGGCATTAATGGATCATCCCGATCATGCCAGGGCCAGTGATCTACTTGAGCAGATGGATGCCGATCCCATAGAGTACCTGGGACTTAAAAACTTCTTCTATGATGTTCAACCGGGAGATTCTCTCTCTTTCATTGCCAAGAATTTTCTTAATGACCCCTATAAATTTGTCATATTGGCCCGCTACAATAAACTCGAAAATCCAAGCAGACTGGCACCGGGACAACGTATCCGGGTACCTGGCGAATTAAGAAAAATTGTCAAACCGAAGGCAAAGGTTAAACCAAAAGCCAAAACTGAACCCAAGCTTGAAGTAGTCATTCAACCTGCAGAAACCGAATCAGAAATAACCGAAATAGCAGCCGACCCGTTGCCGGAAGTCATCCAGGAACCGGTGACATTACCAGCAGAAACAGATATTGAAACAGAGCCAGACTCTACTCCAGAGCTATCTGCCAGCACTAGCGATGATATTCTCAATTCTGCTCGGAAACTACATTCCGCCAATGACCTGCCCTCTGCCATCTATCTGCTTGAGAATGAAGGTAATAGACAACCTGAGTCTAAGGAGATTCGAGTATTATTGGGTAGTTACTATAGCGAATATTCCACTCAACTGATTGGGCAAAATGATCTGGAAGGTGCCAGAAGCACTCTGGAAAAACTTATAATCCTTGATGCATCAGATGAAAGCGCAATCAATCAACTTATTCTAGTTGAAGATAAAATTGAAGCCCAGAAGCTCCTGCAGAAAGCAAACAATGCTGAGAGTGACGGTCAATATGAAGAAGCCTACAAAACCTATGGCCAAGTCTTAACCTACGACCCTGACAATCTGACTGCCAGAGAGTCGCAGCTAAAAGTCAGAAACAAAATCACTGACAACTATCACCGGCAGGCGATGCAACTCTTCCGAAAACAAGAGCTGGATGAAGCCATTGCTTTCTGGAACAAGATATTGGAACTGGACCCAAATCACTCCCTCGCTCCCGGTTATAAAGCCAGGGCCCTGGAAATGAAACAGCAGTTACAGCGAATCGATACAGGCGCTAAATAAGCCCAGAGAAAAGCAGGCTGCCAGCAGATCTATTCAAGTTCAATAGTGGATTTATCCATCGAATGAACATGGGGTCAACACTTCCCCTGCCAGTTATCCACAATCTACTGGAAGCAGTTGTAATCCAACCTTTGCAAGTAGTGGGTTGTCCTGCTTTATTAACAAAATCGCTGATTATTAAAACATCAGTTATTGTTTTTCTTCAATCCACAATAATTAAACCTTAAAAAATCAGTTGGACAGCGTGAAGTGGTCAACTGATTCTATTAGGTTCAACAAAGAGTGAATGCAATTTCCCCTGAGAGCAGGTGTTTTTAGGCTGCGGCTGAATGGTGGTTTTATAGGTGGCCAAGTCTACCGAAACGCAGGTTTTGTTTCTGCTGAAGGCAGTGTGGGCTCAGACGATAGCCAGGTAGAGAAACGAGTGAAACAGAATATGGGTGACATAGTGATTGTCACGTACTGGAAATCGTTTGAGCAGCATGAATCCTCTCATGCAGACAAGTTGTTCAAAGAGAAATTCTCTGCGCTTGCTGATTTCTGCGATGAAACCTATGAAGTTGGCTACGAGATGCTCTGGCAAGGCGTACCGGAGTAGTAACGCCCTCCAGGCGCAGACTTTAGAGGCTCTTATTAAGTTGTCCATTTCTGACAGCACTGTTTATGCAGATAGTGCTTTGTCCATGTGAAATTGCCTTCTAACTGTCACGCTATATTTAACATTGAAATAGAAGGTTTCTGGGGGCAACTCAAGCTCAATCGTTTGACGCCCTGGTAATCTTTGTCTCACGTGTCTGCCGGGGGATAAATGAGCCCTATCAACATCGCAGGGAAACGAAACCACAGCCAACCATCCTCAGTCGCTAAAATAGGTCGTTTACTTGTAAGCCTGAAAACAACCAAAGTTGCGAATCCAATAAGAAAGACAATCCAGTTACTATTGAGCAACTACAAGGAAGAGTAACACTGCTTTAACTATTAACCCGCCCACAATGTTTAAAATGTTCTATTGAACTATGGTTTTTTTTGCATTTTAGATGACATTTATCAAAGAAATCCTTGTCACTTTACATTAGTTAACTCACAATTATTTAACTTATAATTTAATAACTTAGATAAGTTTAGCATCTATTGATGAGATAGATTGACTTATTAAATTGATCATGAATAATAATGCGCTATATGGCGTTCAGTAGTCACAATTTTTATGGAACTGAACAACAACTGGAATTGATTGCGGAAGAATTTACTTGGAATGGAATCAGGCTGAAAGCTGAATATCGCTGGTCGGGATGTAGTATTGAGGGAAGCATACCTACGCAACAATATGGTTCATATTGATATTTAGCAAGATGCCCTTATGGTGCTAGAAGCACTCTCGACTCAAGATCTGATTATTGTTGCAATCATTATCTGTTCTGCCTATCTAGTGAGAGGCATAGCCGGCTTTGGTTCAGGCTTGATTGCGATTCCCCTACTCGCATTGATGATGCCTCTGTCATTTGCAGTACCGCTGATCGTTCTTCTGGACTACGTCGCTTCTGCGAGCCATGGTGTTAAACATCACGAATCGATCCAGTGGCGAGACCTGATACCACTACTCCCCTTTTCTGTCATTGGCGTGCTGATGGCTCTCTATCTGTTCAACTATGTTGATGCTCAAATACTGCAATATGGTCTTGGCGTTTTTCTCCTCTTGTTTGCCATCTACTCACTGTTTTCAATATCGCCTAATACCAAGTTGTCTATAATGTGGGCAATACCTGGTGGAACATTGGGGGGCTTTATAGGCACTCTCTTTGGTACAGGTGGCCCCTTCTATGTCCTCTATCTGAAAATTCGAGGACTGGACAAAACCCAGTTTCGAGCAACTTTCGCCACAATTTTTCTGATTGACGGAATGAGCCGTATTATTGGTTATCTTGTATCCGGTTTTTTTGATCTCGCGCTTCTCAAAGTGGCCGCAATTACCATCCCACTCATGGCTATTGGCATGTATGTTGGTGGACACGTGCACAGCAACCTGTCTCAACAGACATTCCAGCGTGGTATCAGCATTCTACTTATAGTCAGTGGTATTTCGCTGTTGATAAAATAAACTTTCTTGGAGATATTCAAGAAACACTATTGCTTAATATCCATAAATACTAGTTAAATGGATTGACTAGCGCACCTATTCCATCAATATGTATTTCCACTGTACAACCCTGGGGCATAGGGCCAGCACCTAATGATGTACCACAGGCAATCACATCCCCTGGATTGAGTGTCATGTCTTTTGAAAGCCTACTCACAATCTGACGTGGGGAGTAAAACATATCACTAACTGGATAATTCTGATGCTCAACACCATCCACCAGAGTTTTCACATACAGAGCATCCACATCCAAGCCAGTGGCAATAGCTGGTCCCACCGCACCAAAGGTGTCAAAACTCTTGGCCCTGGTCCACTGGACAAATGAAGGGTCTTCCTTCATCAATCCCCGTGCGGTGACATCATTTACGCAGGTATATCCAAAGATGTACTTATCTGCATCATGCTCATTGATATCACAACAGCGCTCTCCGATAACAATGCCAAGCTCACCTTCGAATGCCACGGGGCCATCATAGGAAGTAGGTTGACGGATGGTTTGTCCCGTCGCTAAGAAAGAGCCATTCGCTTTCATGAAGTAAAGTGGATGCGCTGGTTGTGACCACCCTTCCTTTTCTGCCCTGGAACGAAAATTGTTCCACAATCCAATCATTTTGGTAGGTTCACTCGGAATGAGAAGCTTAATTTCCGAAGTTGGTAAAAATTCACCTGTAGCCTTTGAATTACGAAACATCTCCCCTTGATAAACCGCAACATGGTCGTTCCTTAACACACCAAACCCTTCCTTACCCAAATACTCAAAACGAACCCACTGTTCCACAATCCCTCTCCATTATCGTTAAGTTTCAAATCGCATCTACTATCCAATTACTTTAATAAAGATCTATAGCAAACTGATTTTATTGAGATAATATCTATCTATAACTCTTAAAATCCCTCAATCGAGAAAATCTATAATTTTTATATTGGCGCCGACATAGAGAAGGTCAATGGCAATCAATTCAAAAAGTAATCATCAAATTCATGGCAATAGAGTCTCACACAGAATTTTATTCACATCTTTCAGACTTTAAAAGCCTATTCACTTAAGAACCTTTCTGGTGTGTCGATAAATCGGGTCAGAAGGATATGTCACTGTTTACGTTGTCACAGGTAAGCAAGCTGTATCATAACTGAAATATACCTGATCATTGGCTATCAATATGCTTGAAAATATCTACAAAATGACTTTAACAAGTTTTGCTATAGGCTCCCTGTTTTTACCCTTAATTTTGTTTGTTATCCATTTGGAGTCACACTATACAGGAGCCACCCAATTGAATAGTTTAGCCTTGTATGAACTATTCATAATTCTGGCTCTATTCATCTTCCCCTTTAGTGCAATGAAACTCCTTCAGGTCTCCTGGAATAAAACCAAAGACAGCCACCCCTTCTAACCCGTCGCGTCAATCATGAAGATCATAATCTCTTCTCTAGATTTTTAATGCGTATTTGGCTTTTTTTATCATCTGGGTCAAATTTTAGAGCAGTTTTCCATAGCTCGACAGCTTTTACAGGTTCTTCACGAACAGTTCTTACGCCTTTCAGGTAGAGATTTTTTCCAAGCTCTTTGCGCAAACCATGCAGCCTCTTTATTGCAGAAGGATCACGATTAAAGACCTTTTCTGCCTTAGTAAGATGATGGAGGGATTTTTCATACTCTGTTAATTTAAAAGCGGCACGGGCTTGTACGACTCGGATCTTCATCAACATATTTTTCAGCTCAGTATCTCTGGGATACTTCAGAATATGCTTTTCCAGCTCTTCAATATAAGTTGCAACATCGGAGGCTCTATGCTCCGCCTGCAAGATAGCCTGACGTGAATAGACATAACCTTCATCATGATAGTTATTTTTACTTTTTCTATTCGATCTCTTTTTTTGATAGCCTTGAGAAATCGCCACCTTTTTCTGCATTTTAAGCTTCAGGTTCTCTCTGTTTATTCTACGCAATCCCTTTAATGCTGCGTCATGTTGTGGATCAAGTGCTAGAATTTCGAAATATAGCTTTTCCGCACTCTTCAGGTCTCCCTTGTTGTGCGCTTTTTTGGCAGTTGATAATAATCTCTTGCTCTTATCCTCTATTTGCGCTTTGAGGCTCTCTATCTTTTTCTCGATTTTTCTACTTTTACCTGACAATGTTCTGGCGATTCGATATTCGTAAAGCGCTTTCTGTAGATCCCCTTTCTGCTCGTGTCTGTCTGCCGATATAAGCCAGGTAGAGGGCTTTGAAAATGCCCCGTCATGCCGTTCTGAAACTGAACCTTTTTTTGCACATCCCAAACTGAGAACCAGCAGTAACAATATTGGAGCATAGCTTAGCCTAGCCATCACGCCAGTCACCGTGGCTGAAAGGTAATTAACTTGGATACGAAATCATCCATGCCACGATCCCCAAAAATCATAGTTCTGTTTAGAAGATAGGGGTAGGTAAAAGCAGCATTCGCTGCTGGTCGGACTGTCAAGCCAAGCAGAAGACCATGAGCTTTCAATTCATCTATAACCCGACTATTTGCATCGCCAAAAGGATAGGCAAAAAAGCGGGGGGTTGCTGATAACTCTGTGGAAAGCTTGCGTGAGGGCACTCTAACCTCCTCACGTACTCTCTTAGCATATTCTGCTTTCCCCTCACCAGCCTTATTAACAGCAAGGTTGGAATGGGTCTTCGAATGGGGTTGTATACTGATTAACCCACTCTTTTTCATGGCCAGAAGTTGTTTTGTTTTCAATCCACCGTTATTCATGTAGTCACTGTAAATGAATACAGTAGCTGGAAATTCAAACTCTTTCAGGATTGGATAGGCGACTTCGAATATAGAACGATGACCATCATCAATAGTCAGCACAACCGAGCGTTTGGGCAAAACCTGATCGCCACGAAGAAAATTGTATAATTCGTGCAGGTGAATTACCCGGTAGCCATTTTCACTAAGATAGCTAAGTTGTTGCTGAAATTGTTGGGGGGAGACTTCCAATCTCCCACCTTTGTCACCAAAGCGGTGATAACACAATATCGGGACAGTCTGATATCCATCAAACTCAATACCTGTTGGATTATGACTCTTTAAAGGAATAATGATCTCATTTCCAGTCGATATAGCGCCTGGCGAATTGGCATCTTCTATCATCCATGCGAGATCTTTATCTCCCAGATATCGGCGAGCGAGACTTTGTGCATCCTCCTTACCAACGCGAAGCACCACAAACTCACTATCTTTGGCGATAACTTTGCTGGTTGTTGGGCTAGTGGAACAGGCCGTACCTAACAAAATATAGATCACAAGCAATGTGCCTGTGGTGTATTTCCTCAAAGATACAGATCTCAAAATCATATCGTTAGAGCACCAGACTGACGCCTTGATTTAGACGCTTAGAGTCATTCAGATGTAACCTGTTGAAACTTTCACTAAGGCAGACCATTGATTACCTAATTTCGTTTCATGATGCGTGTTGCATCATTGTCTATATCAGCTGAAGGTGAGGGGCTAGCTTTTGTATTGGTGGTATCGGTAGTAGCCTGCTGATTTCGAACAGGAGCAATGTTGGTCCTATCATCATCGACCACTATCTCTTCTGTTTCTGTTTCGATGTCTGATTCTTGAGTCTGAGTTACTTCCTCTGACAACTGTTCTGTTTGTTCAAGTTTCTGCAACTCATCAGCCATTCTATTGTAATCTGTATAGAGCAAGCCTAACTCATCATTTCTTTCCTGCCGGATACGATAGCCATAGTTACCCCGCCTTACATGACTCATTGCTTTTCGGAGAACTTTCATCGGTATCGTGATCCCTGTTGCCAGCAGATAAGCGACTATGACCACAGTCATTACCACGGCCAATAGCAAACCCAGCATTGTATAAAATGTAAGATCAGCAGCAGCTATCAATGGTGTTTGGGACAATCCAAGTTGCACGCCGCCTATGGTCTTGTTCTGAAATAGCAAGGGTGCCTGAAAATCGAATACATCATCTCCATTCCATACATCTTCCGAGATCATCATTCCACCCTCTTTCCGTAGAAAGTTATCTCGCTCAGATATATCGAGACTTTTACCCACCTCATCAAGGGAGGTACTCGCCCTTAGTATCCTTTTGTGATCGAAAATCCTCAGATAACTGATCTGTTGCCGACCGTTAATCTCCTGTACAAAGGTCTCTACTGCTACCCAGTCCTGGATTAATACTGCTTCAGCACTTTCTATCGCTATAAATTCTGCAAGTGTACTACCCGAATCGAGGGTCAACTCGGTCATCGTATCCACTTGTTTCTGATAAACAAGAAAAGAGCCTAATATCATGGCCAGTGACACTACAAGCGCCATCGCAGCAGTCCACTTGATCCTTAGCGGTAGAATTTTAGACTCATTGAGATGCTCTTGCTTTTCATCGATTTCATGAACCACACGTCGTAGCGCACCTGCCAGATCCTTGCCGGTCTGATAACGACTTTCAGGGTTTTTACTCAGTAATTTCTCAATAATCGCTTTTAAACTCTGCGGGATGTCAGTTTTTCTTATATCGATCGGAGCAGGATCTTCCTGCACGATCTTCATCAGCAATGAAGTCAGAGTTTCAGAAACAAAGGGTTTTACCCCGGTAATCAGCTGATAGAGTATGACACCCAGCGAAAACAGATCGGATCGTCCATCGACCTGTTGACCTTCTACTTGTTCAGGGGACATGTACTGAGGTGTTCCCAAAACGGAGCCAATTCTGGTGCGATGCTCTTTGTTGGGTGCATCCATCCGTGCAATACCGAAATCGGTGATGCGTATGGTATTGCTGTAACCTGGTGAAATAATATTACCCGGCTTGACATCCCGGTGGACGATTCCCTTAGCGTGGGAATAGTCCAATGCTTCGGCAAGTTGTATCCCATAAACTACTGCATCCCTCGTAGATATGGGGGTATCGCAATCCATCATATCCTCTAGGGTACGACCTTCAAGAAACTCCATGGCAATATAGGGGCCCTGCTCTGCCTCTCCAACATCGAAAATAGTGACAATGTTAGGGTGGGTCAGCTTTCCTGCTGCCTTTGCTTCCTGGAGAAAACGGTATCGGTACTCAGGATCGACAGCACATTCACCTCGCAATAGCTTAATAGCCAATGTGCGGTTGATTTCAGGGTCAAATGCTTTATAGACAATAGACATTGCGCCTTCGCCTACCTCTTCAATCAATTGAAATCTTCCAATTGACTCTGGCATAGGATACATATTATCCAAATTACCTCTCCTGCAACTTCGCCTTACAACACTGGCAGATTTGCCTGTGTATCACCCCTGGAACAGTAAAAAAGCAGAGATCGGCCCAGCCCCCTGGAACACCGATTATTTTGCTCTTCTGCATAGAAACCGAGGGCCAATGACAAGTTTTAGCTGGAATTCACTATACAATATCGCCTCTTTCCCTGAAAGAGTGTAGCAAATCGACAAAAACTTATTGACGTAACCCTTTTATTTGATTAGCTTTCCTATAAGTAGATAGTTGATTCCAAAGCCACAATGAATGGACTTTCAGCCTGAACAATCCTGGAAATCGGGCCAATAATAAGCGGGCATCTCATGACAGAATCTTTCGACATCCCAAGACTCATAGAATTACGCAAGCTCACCCGCTCGGTTTCTGAACGGATAGAAACACGGCTTAAGTCCTATCTGTCCACTTTAGCACCACTTTTTTCGCCACAACCCATACTCGGAGAATATATTCGTGGTGTCTCAAAGTCATCTGTGAAGGGGGCGGAAAAGAATTTCCAAGAACTGAAAAACAACTATCTGGCAATTGCAAGACAAGCCCCATTCTCACTCGATTCAGAAATCTCCTCACCTCTGGATATATTTGCAGCCACCCCTGCATTAACCCCCGTCACCTACCCCTACAAAGCGGAAAAAGAGGGTAAGTCTGCAGAACTTACCGTCACTTCACCGTTGAAATGGATACTCTCCTATCCTGAGATGACACCCTCAAAGATACTCAATCTGCTACAAGGGAACCGGAATCAAGTTAGAGATGAGCTTTCACATATGCTGTTGCAATGCCTTACGTTAAACCTTGTACTGGCTAAGCAGAGCGGACTGAAAGGCATTTTGAACGACTTGCGCTTTCAACTGGAGTCAACGCAGATGGAAGGCTTAGGTGAGCTTCCCGTGCTTATGGTCTCTTGCCCGGTCTCGACTGAACTTCCTGCAGATGATGTCATCATTCAGAATACTGAAATTTCTGGTATTCCCTCATTCGAGGAGATAATCAAGATTGAGGACATCAGGACAATGTCAGATCCCTTGCGCCAAACCATGCTCTCGATAACCCAGGAAGTTACTCCTGAGATCTATCAGGAAATCACATAGCTGCACTCTCGGTGAATTTAATGAGACATTTTCCTGTTTGTCTCAGCCATTTAAGTGTGACGATCTGTTCAATATTGTTCGTGCCAGCTTGATTCAATCAGTGTTAACAGCCCCTAGTGGGCCCCTCTGTAAATCCGGTAACCCTCAGCCGCACCACAAGCGCCATTGGCAAGGCATGCGAGCATAGGGCTAGATCTTATGCGCCGAGGCATCTTAAATAATTACTATAAATAAAATATGGTTTATCTTCTTCAGTGTTCTTCTTAAAATCTGCGCTATTCTTTGAATTCAACTCTAATAACAGGATAGAAATATGGCTACTATCACCCTTGAAGGCAATCAGATTAATACTAATGGCGATCTTCCCACAGTAGGATCCGAAGCGCCTGAATTCTCATTGACTGCTGGAGATCTTTCAGATGTTTCGCTTGATAACTATGCCGGCAAAAAGAAATTGCTGAACATTGTTCCAAGCCTTGATACTGGTGTTTGCGCCACTTCTACAATCACTTTCAATAAAGCTATGGCCGGTAAATCCAACTCCGTAGCCTTGGTGATCTCTGCCGACTTGCCGTTTGCTCAAGGCCGATTCTGCAGTGCTGAAGGTGTGGATAATGTCGTATCGCTCTCTATGATGAAAAATCGAAACTTCGCTAAAGATTATGGCGTATTGATCACCGACGGCCCGTTGGCAGGCATTTGTGCCCGTGCTGTGGTCATCCTGGATGAGAACAACAAGGTAATCTACTCTCAGTTGGTACCTGAAATTGTGCAGGAACCTGACTACGACGCAGCCCTTGCACATCTTGATTGAAGGTTGAGGTGGCTGATCTGATCAAGTAGGTCATCAGATCTATAGCTGAAAAAAGGGCGCTTGATGCGCCCTTTTTTACGAAAGAAAGTTATCTGTAGTTGTAGTAGCCTTGTTGATACGGATTAGGTCCCTGCTGATAAGGGTTAGGTCCCTGCTGATATGGTGTGGGACCATATGGCATGTTGTATCCCGGGTTACGCCACACACGTGGTGACGGCATCATAGCTTCGTGCAACTCTCTCTCAGCCTGCATTCTATTTTTCTTTGCTTCCATCTCTGCCTGAGCAGCATCTCGCAGCTCATCAAACTCTTTAAGTATCTTGGTTACGGATTCTTTATGTAAATCCTGAACACTTTGCTGCTCCTGAGCAGTAGCAACCATCTCTGGCGCTTGATTTGAAGCAGTTGTCTGCTGTCCAGCAGTTTCAGGTACAACAACCTGAACTTCAGGCGTCACACTGTCACCAGATACCAAGCCACCTGCGTTTGACTCTTCCGCCTGGTCGCTATTTGTTGCTGAGGAGTCATCTTCAGCTGAGGAATCCTCTGATAATTTCTCAAAAAAGGAGGTAACCTTGCTTACCATACCCTGCTCACCAGAGCTTGAATCCTCTGTAGCAGCATCAGTTGCTGTAGCCTCTTCAGCTACAGCATTGGATGTATCGGTTCCAGAGGCCTCTTCTGCCACAGCATTGGATGTGTCAGCTACAGATGCCTCCTCTGTTGCGGTATTGATTGCATCAGATTCTGAAGCAGCCACTTCAGCTGCATCATCCCCTTCAGATTGAGATATAGTGGCCTCAACCTGCTCAGATTCTGTTACATCGCCAGTAGAATCTGTCACTGGGCTTTTCGCCAGCGAGCGGATATACATAAATCCAAGAATAATGATAATCAGCCAGAATGCGACTTTTATCCAAAAGCCACCCGAGCTTTTTGTTTCTGTTGACATTGGTGTTTCCTCCGAAGGTTTCTCTTTATCTTCTAATTTCATTTGAACCACAACATTCGATGAAGGCGCTTTGCTACTCTCATCAGCTGAGGATGAAGTCGACTTTGGTACCTCTGCTTGAGCACCTGCTGCGGCTACAGTCGTAGGTGTTGCCGCCTTGGTTTCAACAGTGGAAGACTTTTCCTCAACCGGGGCCGCTACTGCGCTGCTCTCAGTCGTCGATTTAGTGGTAACTTTTTTCTTCGCCGCAACCTTCTTCTTGGTTGTGGCTTTTTTCTTTGACGTGGCTTTTTTCTTCGCTACAACCTTTTTCTTGGCCACTTTCTTTTTAGCAGCTTTCTTTTTAACTGTGGTTTCGCTCTTTGCGGGTTGATTTTCTGCCTTTTCATCGGCGCTATTAGTCTCATCAGCCATCTTCACTCCCCTTTTAGCTGCTAGCTTCGTTACGACATTGTACCTTAAAACTTGTCGATTAAAGGAACCGCTGATCAAACCATGAATCTACGGTTTGTGACCTATTCAGGCCGCTTCTGGGTTGGATCATCGTAATAGCAGGCTATTACGGGCTATCCGCGCCTAGAATTGGCACATTTGGATCGAAAATCTGTTCAGCCCAGACTTATTCAGAGGTTCTCTTTAATAGAATATTACCACCACTATTAATCACTTAGCGTTGTTAACCAATCTGCAATCCAAGCTTGACTCAAATCCCCGGGATCAATGGTTCTGTACCATTTTCCATGGTGATCTATGGCAATCAGCTTAGTTCCCGCTTGAACGCTTTTCACGATTCGATGGTCAAGGCCAGGACCAGATCGTAAATTGACCTTATCTGCTTTAACAATCCTGAGTTCACCCAGCCAATCTTCCTGAATCACCTCTTTGAGCTGATCGAGCAGTTTTGTTTCAGGTTTGAGCAATTTGGATTTAACTATCTCCCGCGCATCTCCATGTCCACTATTCGCTGCCTTTCGATACCATTCGAAGGCCTGCCGATTATCCTTTTTAATCCCTTCTCCATTGGTATAGGCCAATGCCAAGGCAAACATTGCCTCACTATGATCATGAGCAGCAGCACGTTTCCACCAATAGATCGCCTTATCAATATTTACTCTAAGTCCATTACCATTAGCGTAGAGCCACCCCAGATGGAAAGCAGCTTCTACATGACCCTCCATGGCCAGTGGCCGCCAGAGACAAAATGCTTCTGCAAAGTCTCCCGACTTCAGCGACGCCATACCGAGTTCGAATGGGTCCCCATACGAGACGCGGCTATTAAATAGAATCAGGAGTAATAATAATCTATAACATATTGTTATTAAATAATTATTACTTTTTAAAACCATATTTAAACAATCTCAAACAAAAAAGTTAACAACCACTCTCCCGGAGTAGTGCTGTTAATAATAGTTTGACCTGTTCCATACCAAATATCAGATTTTTCTCAATCTCTTTCATACTGATAGGAGTCTGCTGTTTACCTGCAGCCCAGTTTGATACCACCGAACAGGATGCATAACAAAGTTCGAATTCTCTAGCCAATGCCGCTTCTGGCATCCCTGTCATACCTACAATATCACAACCATCCCGTTCCATTCGTGCAACTTCGGCAGCGGTTTCCAGACGTGGCCCCTGAGTAGCACCGTAGGTTCCACTTGAAACAGAGCCAACATCACTCGATTTTGCAGCCTCAATCAGCTGCTGTCTCAATTGCTCGCAATATGGATAGGTGAAATCTATATGTGTAACCTGCTGGAGGTCACTCTCATAGATGGTTTGATCCCGGCCAAAGGTATAATCAATGATCTGATCAGGGACAACAATATTACCAGGCGCCATCTCAGATGTGATGCCACCAACTGCAGCTACACCAATGACATTATCTATTCCCAGATGGTGTAAAGCCCAAAGGTTTGCTCGATAGTTGACGCGATGCGGGGGAATGGTATGAGTTGCACCATGGCGAGGTAAAAAAACCACTTCGCTACCGGCAATCTTCCCGTGGGTAAGCGCTGCGGAAGGCTCCCCAAAAGGAGTATGACAAACCTCACGATGAGTAATTTCCAGGTCAGGAATTTTGTTCAGCCCAGTACCGCCTATTATGGCCAGTTTCGTCATTTTACTCTTTATCTATTTCAGCCGAATTTGTTAATCCCTTTTGTAGCTGGTGCATATACCAGCCACAAAAGGAATAAAGGTGTTTTAGAGGCTTTTACTATGTGTCGCAAGATAGCTAGCTACACCCTCTGGTGTATCCTGCATACCCGCTTCCCCATTCTTCCAGCCTGCTGGACAAACCTCTCCATGCTCTTCATTGAACTGAAGTGCATCGACCATGCGTAGCATTTCGTCGATGTTTCTACCCAAAGGCAGATCATTGACCACCTGATGGCGCACGATACCCGACTTATCTATCAGAAAAGAACCGCGCAATGCAACGTTGCCGTCTGTTGTTTCTACATCATAGGCTTTACAAATGGCATGATTCAAGTCAGCAACCAACGGATATTTTACCGCTCCAATGCCGCCATCATTTACAGGTGTATTGCGCCAGGCATTGTGTGTGTAGTGAGAATCGATCGAACAACCCACCACTTCAACTTTCCGTTTTTTGAACTCATCCAGCCTGTGATCGAAAGCTATGAGTTCCGAAGGACAGACAAAAGTAAAATCGAGTGGATAGAAAAACAGTACGGCATAACTGTTCTTTATCGTCTTGCTGAAATTAAAATCATCGACTATCGTGCCGTCCCCAAGCACCGCTGCTGCTGTAAAATCTGGTGCCTCACGGCCTACTAATACACCCACAATCTACCTCCTGACAAATAAGTTAAGTTAAACCTAAAAAAATCAGTTGTCCGCTCCATTCTAATAGCAAGTTCCTGATTTTGTAGAATATAGCTTCGATGCACATGGTCACCCGTTGGGTGAATAACGCTACAGCGTGAATTGCACGCCGTCCTACTGACCTTTTCAGGTTAAAGGTGACTCTACACACTGGTTAGTTAAAGTCGGATGCTATCTTAGAGATTCTTTCGAAATGATGCCATGATTTATGTTATGCCCTATGAAGTAGGGAAAATCACTCCTACCATAGTCATGTAACAGTTTTTTCAATCTTGAGAGAAAATCAGGCTGGTCAGATACTACAGGTGGGATCTTCGTAAAGCGAACTATTGCTTGCAGGGAGTGGCTTCTTCCAGACAAAAAAATAGGGGGTTAAACAGCTACCCCCCATGACATTTCTCCTCCAACCGATCCTGATTTTATACGGCCTGGGCAAAAACCCCGGACTTTTCTAACGTTGGTATCAGGATCGTCTCTTCTCGCTGTATTCTGTCTTCGATCATGTCGAAAATCTCGAATGTGTCAGCAATAAACTCATCAGTAAAATTGAAATCGCAGTTCTTCAACCATTTTCCATGGTACTGCTCAAAATGTTTTCTTATTGGTTTTTGTCCGTTGAGGAAACCCCACGCCATCGATTTCAATTTTGGATCCTGGTGAGTCAACAGACCAGGATAAACACCCCTATCCTGTTCTGACATATGCCCCTTCATCAATTCTGCCAAATCACAAATCATCTTGTGGGTTGTCATTGCATTGGGGCGGATACTCAACTGCTCCTTAGTCATCATAGCTCTCAGGTCACTGATAATCTGTTGCATATCAGAATGGCTACCTTTCATGCTTTCCAGTGTACTCACTCTCTACCCTCCTTAAATTTAGGTACAGGCTCCGAGCATTTTCTTCGGAGACAAGTAATCTCTATGAATCGTCTCAGGACTACCCAATCTAAATGTTGAGTTTCGCCTATTGGAGTTAGCTTGTACCATTTATTGATAAATAGCAATAGGTGCCTAATATCTCTACTATTTTTCTAGGAAATTACGACAGGGTTTACCCTTGTATTGAATCTTTCAATATTAGGGATATTACTAACCCTGTGGGATGGCGTAGATACCAGGAGCATTTCTGTGATACCCCATATAGTCCATTCCATAGCCAAACACATAGCGATCTTCGACATACAATCCAACAAAATCAGCAATAAAACCAATACCTTTCTGATGTTGTTTCTCCACAAGAACAGCGCTCAATACTTTTTTTGCGCCCGCTTCCTGACAAGCTTTGACAATAGTTGAAAGTGTGATGCCGTGATCGAGAATATCGTCAACAACAAGTATCGTCTCGCCACTCAGAGATGCACTGGGACGTCCCTTCCACTCTAGCTCGGACCCACTCGTTCCACCCTGGTAGCGAGTTGCATGTATGTAGTCATGTCGCAAGGGAAAATCGAGGCGGGTCAATAGCTGTCCCGTTGGAATCAATGCACCATTCATAACACACAGCACCAGAGGGTCTTCTGTCGCCAGTTGCGCTGCAATCTCCTTAGCCATCTTATCCATTGCACGTTCTACCTCTTGAGTGCTATAGATCAGGTCTGCAGTTGCCAATACTTGAGCCGCTTGTTGTGCGTTTATAGTCATAACTCTTTACACTTAAACTTGTTAATTGATCAATACTTAGTAAGGCATTAGCAGTGGATGAAACAGTTCGCTATCCGATTGAAATGAACCGCGCTCATTAAGGGCTTATTCAAGATTCAGGTCGAGTCTATTCTCTTGAGGTATCACCGATAGTTTATTTACAGCCTGTTTCCAACGTGGGTCGAGATGAACCTGCTGTAAGGATCTATGCTTTCTGCCATGCATCCTCACCAGCCTTACGTGGGCAGCAGGATCATTGTAATCTTTCACTCTTTCCAGCACCTGCCACGCGGCCGGACGATTATTGCATACCAACACCATGTCACAGCCTGCATCAATTGCAGCTATGGCACGTTCTCCGTAGTTACCTGCTTCTTCGGCAGCTGCCATATCGAGGTCATCACTGAAGATCACTCCCTGGAAACCAAGCTGTTGGCGCAATACGTTCTTCAGCCAAAAACCAGAAAAGCCAGCAAGATTTTTATCTATTCGCTGATAAATCACATGGGCTGGCATTATTGCCTCCATACCCGCATCAATCATACGTTCGAATGGCCTGAGATCTTCCATTTTCAGGTCTTCAAAACGTCGCTGATCTATAGGCAAGGCATGGTGTGAATCGGCAGCAACACCACCGTGCCCCGGAAAATGTTTCCCTACTACGGCCATACCGGCTTCGTGACACCCCTGCATCCAGGATTGAGCCAAACGGGCAACTTCATCAGGTTGCTTGGAAAAGGCTCTGTCACCGATGACCTCACTAACCCCTAACCCAAGATCTAATACTGGGGCGAAACTGAAATCCACACCACAGGCACGTAGCTCAGAAGCCATAAGCCAACCACCCAGCTCGGTCAGTTTCAGCCCTTGCTCCTCATGCTGCCGGTACTGTTCTCCATACCATGAAGCAGGAGGTAACTCAGAAAAACCGGCTCTAAAACGCTGAACTCGTCCCCCTTCGTGGTCTACCGCGATCAACAAGTGGGGGTTTCTAACTTCATGGATCTGACTGCACAACTGGGTCAGCTGATCCATCGACTCATAGTTTCTAGTGAACAGTATCACCCCGCCTACCGCAGGATGATTAAGCATCTCCCGCTCTTCAGTGGTCATTTGCAACCCTTCCAGGTCAACCATTACCGGGCCGAGGCTCATACACACACCCCACAATAAGAGTCACAGAGGCGGATTCTGCAACTATCCGCGATGCGATTTTTGCACCGTTGTTGTGGTGGATTATTGTCAGCTATCGATTTAGTTCTCATTTAGATATATTCGGAGATTGCTTAATTTTTAACGCAGTATGCCGTAAACATAGGTGAAGTGAAAATCAAGGCTCAAACCATGCGATACCTACTCATTTTATGTTTCGTTTTTCTTTTCACCAGCCAGCCCCTTTGGGCAGAGGAGGAGGCTGAGGAGGAGGAAAAGGCGGCACCAACCATCAGTTATTATCAAATCAAACCATCCTTGGTTTCCAATCTGGCAAGTGGTGGAAAATATATTCGCTGCGACATTCAATTAATGACCCAGGACGAGGCATTCCTTGAAGAGCTAACACTTCATGGCCCGGCAATTCGCCATACACTACTACTTCTATTGTCCGAACAGGATGGTAAAACCCTTAAAACAGCTGCAGGTAAAGAGGCCTTACGCAAAAGCGCATTAGCTGAAATTCAGAAGCTGTTGCAAGAATCGAGCGGCAAGGCTGAAGTAAAAGCACTCTTCTTCACCACCTTTTTTGTGCAATAGCATATTCAATAGCTTAAGTACGCGTGGGCGACTGGCCTGCTATGGCAGCCATCAGAGGGGACGGTGATCCAGCCAATCCCGCAGTCGGTCTCCAAGCATATTCAGTGACAGCACAACCAACATAATCACTACACCTGGCGCCAACACCATATGCGGTGCCATTAACATATAGCTTGCGCCATCCCTGATCAGACTCCCCCATGAAGCATCAGGTGGTTGAATACCCAATCCTAAAAATGAGAGTCCCGCCTCAGCTATCACCATTCCAGCCATTCCGAATGTCGCTTCCACGATCAGAGGCGCCAGCAGTAGCGGTAAAAGATGGCGGGTCAGAATGTAACGACGAGGCGTTCCCAAGGCGATAGCAGCAGTCACATGATCACGTTGTTTGAGGGACAGAACCTGGCCCCTGGTCAAACGGGCGTAGCCTACCCAGCCGACTGCAGAAAGCGCTATGATCAGATTATCGACACCCGGCCCCATAACCCCTGCCAATGCAATTGCTAAAAGAATGCCAGGGAAAGCCAGAAACACGTCCATGATTCTGACTAGCAATAGATCGAACCATCCGCCTTGATACCCAGCCAGTAATCCAACTGTGGTTCCAATCAGTAAAGAGAGGGAAACCACACCAACTGAGACCAGGAATGAGATCTGAGCACCAACCCAGATTCTAGGCAGAATCGGACGACCCAAATCATCATATCCCAGTATCCCCTGAGCACCGGGTGTTAGCAAAATTCTCTCGAGATCTATCTGATTTGCAGATTCGTTGACCCACACGCCAGTGAGTGCAGCCAAACACCAAATGACCAGGATCGATAGTGGAAACCAGTACCTCAGCATCAGTCACTACCCAGACGAATCCGTGGATCAATAAGACCGTACAACAGGTCGGTCAAGGTATTTACCAGAACATACATTAGACTGATAAAAAGCACACAACCCTGTACTACCGGGTAGTCGCGCTTTTGAATCGCTTCGATCATCAATGAACCTATACCCGGCCAATCGAACACCACTTCTGTAACTACAGCACCACCCAGCAGAGCACCAAGCTGAAGTCCAACCAGTGTAGCCACAGGCAACCAGGCATTTCGCATCGCATGCCGCCAAATCACCTTTAACTCACTGAGACCCTTAGCTCTGGCTGTGCGTACGAAATCTTCTCCGAGTACTTCGAGCAAGCTGCTACGTACCATTCGAGCCAAAATTGCGGCAAACCCTGTACCGAGGGTAACTGCCGGCAATATCAGACTGGCCACACCTTCCCTGCCACTCACAGGTGTCCAGCCCAACCAAAGAGAAAAACAGAGTATCAACATCGGCCCCAGCCAGAAATTGGGAATTGAGACACCCAACATAGAGAAACCCATTGCCCCCCAGTCCCATGCCTTACCTCGCTCCACCGCTGCGATAATCCCTAGTGGAATGGCTAACAACATGGCGCATACCAGTGCCGCAATTGCTAATTCCAGGGTTGCTGGTATCCGTTCAGCAAGCATCTCACTTACCGCTCGTCTTGAATGGAGAGATTGACCAAGATCGAATTGGACGAGTCCAGTAAAGTAGTTCGTTAGCTGGGTGGCGATTGGTTGATCCAATCCCAGACTTGCTCGCAAGGCCTCTCTATCAGCCGGGCGTGCAGACTCTCCCAGCATCACATCCACAGGATCCCCTGGTACCAGGTGGATCAGAAAAAAAACAAGAGAAGCCACGCCAATCATTGCACCCAGCGCACTGAATAGACGTGACATTAAAAAACGTCCCATCAGTCGACAATCTCTACCAGCATGCCATTTTCAACCAGATCAAACAGCTGAATGAGATCCTGGTTGCGCATTCTGATACAACCATGGGATCGTGCAACACTCATAGGCTCGCTGTCAGGTGTGCCATGTATGTAGATATATCGACGAAGGGTATCGACCTCCCCTCCCCGATTGATGCCTGATTCTAATCCCGACAGCCAGATTATCCGTGTAAGCACCCAATCACGATCCGGCTGATACTCTGCCAGTTCGTTGCTATAAATCTCTCCTGTGGGACGCCGTCCCACGAAGACACTGTTTACAGGGCACCCCTCGCCAATTTTTATTCGCACACGATGCATGCCACGTGGCGTACAACCACTGCCGAAACACTCCCCTGCCCCGTTTAACCCAGTTGAAACAGGGTAGCTTGCTGCCACGAAATCTGCTTCGTGACAGATCAATTTTTGTCCGGAAAGCTCAATTCGTAGTTGCAGATTGGACATTATCCCTCTCCAAAGCTGTATTCAATTTTACTTGTGCGAGCCCATCATAATTACCATCCGGCATCAGTTGATAGCCGCTGATCCTTCTCCCTTGTGCTGAAATCTGATGTTCGTACCAGAGGGGTATATAGGGTAAGTCCCGATGTAACTCCCGTTCGACCAGCTGATATAGCGCTGCTTGCTCAGACAGCTTGGTCTGCTGCTCAGCCAGAGAGAGTAACTGATCAACCCGTTCGTTGTTGTAACGTCCTCTATTTGCCCCTTTCGGAGGTAGAGACTGACTGGCAAAAATATCCCGATAGATATCCGGGGTTCTGATTCCAACCCAGCTCAGACTGTAAAGTTGGAAATTACCCTGCTTGATATCACCGAAAAATGTTCCCCAGTCATAACTGCGTAGATCCACCTCGATACCTACGGCTTTAAGCTGGCTTTGTATTACCGTCGCAAGGCGTATCCGAAATGGATCGCTCGATGTTTTATAGGTCAACTTCAAGGGGCTATCGCTGTTGTAACCTAATTCTGAGAGAATCTTTTTCGATTTCCTCGGATTGAAGTCGTTTGCCTTTAAGTTGCCTGATGCCCAGTGTTCTGGCGGAAAAAGTGATTCTGCCGGACGTGCTGCACCCTGCATTACCCACTGAATAATAGCCTCTCTGTCAATGGCATGGGCAATGGCTTGACGTACACGCAAATCCCCAGTTACCGGATCCTCAAGATTGAAACCGATATAGGTGTAGTTACTACCTGGTGTCTGAGTCACTTTCATCTCGGTTTGATTACGTAGATAGCCAATCAATTCAGGTGATATATCGTTTTGCAGCAGATCTATCTCATTTCTCAGTAACTTCAACACTCTGACGGTGGGATTGTTGACACTGATAATCTCAAACATCTGTCTATCAGAGCGGCGTTGCAGATGAAGCTCACCCGGCTGCGGCCAGGAGATCAGGGTAAATGGACCACTGCCCACTGGCTCCCGGCCAAAATCATGCCCCTGGTTTATAAGTTCTGCAGGAAGAATGTCCAGGGTCAGGTAGGCGGGAAACAGGGGGTCAGCTCTCTTTAGGCTGAATTCTATGGTCTGTTCATCAATTTGATCAATTGATGCGATCAGCTTCAGGCTGGCCTGTTTTGGTGACCCATTGGCAGGATCAAGCACTTGTCTGTAGGTTGCAACAACATCATTGGCATCCAGCATCCGCCCATGACTGAATTGATTGGCTTGATCATTTAAATAGAAGCGATATTGTAAGGGTGTGATTGCTTCCCAGCGGGCAATGCCAGGCTTCGGCATACTTTTGGAGTCAAACTCAACCAGGCGTTGATAAAGAAGCCTGTTGATACGTTCTGATGTCGCATCAGCAGCAAACCTGGGATCAAGATTGAGCGGGGATGTGGCCACACCCATTCTAACCGTCTGATCAGGATGCCGCTGACATCCTACCATCAGAATCATGGCGATAAATAGCGTAACCAAGGCACGCCGACCAAGCATCTCTTTACCAGTCACAAAACGGATGTTTTACCAGACTGGCATTGTAATAGCGTGTATCCCCAGATACCTCTTCACCTGCCCATGCAGGCATTTCGAAAGACTCATCTTCATCGCTTAACTCAACTTCAGCGATCACCAGCCCATTGTTGGCGCCTTGAAACAGATCCAAGTCCCAGATGTGGTCACCACATTTAACTTTATAACGCACCTTATCGATAGCAGCCCCCGCAACTAAGTGCTGCAAAAGCTCTTCTGCATCCTGCATAGGTATGGGGTACTCATATTCACGGCGACTGATGCCTACAGTAGAACCCTTGATATTGATATTGGCCACATCACCATCCACCCTGACACGTACACTGGCTTTAGACGTCGTCGCCAGATAACCCTGCTTGAGCACCGCCTGGCTGACTACAGAGTCTTTCCATTTATCATTAATAACCAAGAATTTACGCTCTATTTCTAAAGCCATATATTATACCTTTTCAAATAGTGCGATTGACTCGACATGGGCAGTATGCGGAAACATATCCATCACCCCTGCACTCACCAGGCGGTAGCCATGTTCTTCGACGAGAAGCCCCGCATCCCGAGCCAAAGTGCCAGGATAGCAGGAGACATAAAGGATTCGTTCCGCACCCAGCTTGGGCAGATGGTGCAGGACCTCCTGAGCACCACTTCTGGGAGGATCAAGCAATACCTTGTTAAATGATTCCTGCAGCCATGGCTCATTTTCCAATGTTTCATAGAGATTCGCAGTATAGAAACTTGTGTTGGAAATCTGGTTTGAGAGGGCATTTTCTCTGGCTCTAGCCACCAACCCTGCATCACCTTCCACACCGGTAACATGCCCTGAATGACGGGCCAGAGGTAGTGTGAAATTCCCCAGACCACAAAACAGATCCAGCACCCTATCTTCAGGATCCAAAGCCAGCATTTCAACAGCTCGCAGGGTCATTTGCCGGTTGATGTCACTATTAACCTGGGTGAAATCATTAGGTAGAAAGTCCAAGCTCAGATCAAATGCGGGTAAGTCATAACTCAGAACTACAGAGTCTCCCTTAAGCGGCCTGACACTTTCCGGCCCTCCTTCCTGAATATAGATCTCAATTTTGTGCTGTGGTGCAAAGCGTTCGAGACACTCAAGATCCTCTTGGCTGGGCGGTTCAAGCATTCGAAAGATCAATACACAGAGTTCATCCCCCATCGCCATCTCAATCTGTGGAATCTGATTCCGAATAGAGAGCTGATCGATCAGTTGACTCAGCTCAGGAATTAGCTCGCCCACGCGGGGATGGAGAATATGGCAACAATCGATGTCAGTAATAAAGGATGAACCCCGCTCCCTGAAACCGACTAGTGTCCCGCCCTTTTTGGGTACATAACGTACACCTAATCTAGCCTTGCGCCGATAGCCCCATGTTGACTGACTGACCATCGGCGGCAGGATCTGCTCCGGAGTTACCTTGCCGATATGTTGTAAACTCTCCAACATCGATTGCTGCTTGGATAGCACCTGAGCCGAACCATCCTGGTGTTGCAAACTACAACCACCACATACCCCAAATTGGCTACAACGCGGTTCAACACGCTGTGGTGAAGGGCTCAATACTTCCACAACCCTACCCTCATCATATTTTCGCCAACGTCCGGTATAGAGGAAACGAACTTTCTCTCCGGGCAAAGAGCCATGAACAAAGGTAGCCTTACCATCAATATGGGTGACCCCTTTGGCATCGTGAGTTAGTGATTCGATCTCTGCTTCAACTGGCTCGGTCGGCAGCTGCTTTCGTCTACGTTTACGTGCCATGATCAGAATGCCGGAAAGACATCGGTGGAAAGGTAACGATCTCCACGATCACAGATGATTGCCACGATGACAGCATCTTCAACTGAAGCTGAGAGTTTAAGCGCTGCAGCAACAGCCCCGCCGGAGGATATACCGGCAAAGATGCCCTCTTTGGCTGCTAAATCCCGCGTAGTCTGCTCGGCATCCTGTTGGGATATATCTATGATCCTATCAACTCGACTGGCATCGTAGATCTTTGGCATATAGGCCTCAGGCCAACGTCGTATGCCTGGAATACTGGCACCCTCCATAGGTTGCACGCCAACAATCTCAATCTGAGGATTTTTAGATTTGAGATAGTTGGATGTACCCATGATCGTCCCGGTTGTCCCCATGGCACTGACAAAGTGAGTTATCTTGCCCTCAGTATCCCGCCAGATTTCAGGGCCGGTACCCGAAATATGGGCCTGTGGATTATCCTGATTAGAAAATTGATCAAGGATCAAGCCTTTACCAGCGGCTTCCAGTTCACGTGCCTTGTCGATTGCCGCCTCCATACTGCCCTCTTTGGGGGTCAATATCAGCTCTGCGCCATAGGCTCTCATCACTGCTCGCCGTTCAAGGCTCATGTGTTCCGGCATTACCAGAATCATCTGATAACCCTTGATCGCAGCGGCCATTGCCAGTGCAATTCCAGTGTTGCCACTGGTCGCCTCAATCAGGGTATCCCCCGGTTTTATGTTGCCACGCTCTTCCGCAAGACGGATCATGCTCAGCGCCGGCCTGTCTTTTACTGACCCAGCAGGATTGTTACCCTCCAGTTTCACCAGCACAGTATTGCTTGAGCCTGCCGCGAGTCGCTGCAGACATACCAGTGGCGTATTGCCAATAAAGTCTTCTATAGTTTTGTATTGCATAGGGCAATTCTACCCTGATTAAGGCAGAGAGATCAGCCCTATTTTTTCATATATTCTGGCCACAATTCAGCATTATCTGAAGCCGAACAGCAGTTGATGTTCTATTATTGAGGGAAAATCCGGCAACTGATACTGGTCTAAAGAGTTACACTGACTGGGAAGAACAATAAACATTAAGAGGGTCCAAATGCCTAGCATTAATCAAATATTGCAAAATAAGGGTTTCGACATTCACACTATCGATGCCAATGCGACTGTTTTCAGTGCACTTGAAAAGATGTCTGAGCACAGCATTGGTTCACTTTTAGTAATGGATAATGAGGAGGTGATTGGGCTGTTTTCTGAACGTGACTATGCCCGCAGTGTTATCCTAATGGGTCGAGCATCCAAGGAAACCAAGGTAAAAGAGATCGTCAGCAGTCAGGTAGCTGTGGTTACTCCTGAAGAGAGCGTCGAGGAGTGTATGGCAATCATGACCGATAAACGGGTTCGCCATCTTCCGGTCATGAAAGATGGGAAACTGGTTGGTATCATCTCAATCGGTGATCTGGTTAAAGCCATCATAGAAGAGCAGCAGTTTGTAATAGAACAATTGGTCAGTTATATCAATGGCTAACTCGTAGTTAGTAGCCATGAAATAACACTCTCTCTGCTATGCATTAACTCAATAAAAACGCCTTTGGAGTAATGATCCTGAGCAATTTAAAAAAATCATTCGCGTAAGGGTGCAGCCAGGTCTATATGCTGAATAGCAAGACACCGTTTATCGATCTCACCTGGATCGAACAAGCGCAAAGCAAGTCGAACCGACTTAACTGTTTATCACAACATAGTCGTGAAATATTAGAATATGATGGGTTCCGCTGGGTCAGTTCTCCAGATGGGGCCATACAGTCGATGATATCTCTTGATGATCACGCCTATCCTGTACTTCATTATGTCAAAGCCCTGCTCTGTTCCCTGGTGTTTGTGCAACACCCAAAAAAACTACTCAATTTAGGGCTTGGTTCAGGTGCCATCGAACGATTTGTAATCTCTTTACCTCATCAGATTCAGACAGTCTCAATTGAGCCTGAGGTCGATATGATCTCACTATCAAAAGAGTGCTTTTTTCTTAACACAGATTACCCGGTAAGAGAAGAGACAGCAGAATTATTTTTCTCTGAGAATAAACAGCAGTTTGACATAATCATTTGTGATATCCACCCGAAGCAAGGCGACATCAATCCAATTCAAAATGATCTTTTTTTACAGGACATAGAGAAATCCCTTACATCGAAAGGCGTCGCAGCAATTAATTTTTTACCTGAAAATAGTGATGATATCGTTAAAATGTTAGTAAGACTTCGCCATACATTCAGCTGGGTGATCGTATTCGATGTCCCTGCTCAACAAAACGTTGTGCTCTACTGCTCCAACTCTCAGTACCCTGATAAAACTGACCTCCAATCCAGGGCGATGATGCCTGATTTTAACAGCCTCGAAGCAGAGACAATCTGTTCACAACTGGTTTGGCTACCACACCAGTAATCAACTTCTCTTCTGCCTCCCCTCGGGTAGAATGGATTAATAATCAAAAATGATATTGAGTGAATGCAGTCATGAAGTTAATAGAAGTTATTGCCAAGGCAAGCAGCCAAAAAACCATCACCACAATTGCAGAAAAGTTTAAAGCGCGTGATTTTAGAATGGGTCGTGAAGGAGAAGATGGGCGTCAGGCAATAAGAATCCTGTTAACTGACGAGAATGTTCAGCCTGCGCTAGATGCGCTACAAATAGTTCTTGGAGCACAATCCACTGCAAGAATTATCGTCTTCCCGATTGATGCCACACTACCTCAGCCTTCAACTGAAAAAGAGAAGAACGAGGATAAAGCCATATCCTCCAGAGAATCGATGTACGCCACTGTAGACAGGAATACCCGTTTAGACAGTAATTTTGTTGTCCTGGTCATACTCTCCACACTGGTTGCCGCGATTGGACTGGTAAAAAATAATGTTGCTGTGGTTATTGGTGCTATGGTGATAGCCCCTCTATTGGGCCCAAATCTCGCATTTGGCTTGGGCACGGCACTGGGCGATATTCACTTGATGAAAAAATCACTGAAATCCCTTTTGTCAGGTATCTCTATCGCCATTCTCCTCGCCTACATCATCGGCCTTCTCTGGCCTTTTGAATTGACCAGCCCTGAACTGTTGGCCCGTACTGAGGTAGGACTGGACTCCATTGCATTGGCATTAGCTTCAGGCGCGGCGGCTGCTCTTTCTCTTACCAGTGGCCTGCCCAGTGTGTTGGTAGGTGTCATGGTCGCAGTCGCACTACTCCCTCCAGCTGCTGCACTAGGACTTACCTTAGGACATGCGCGAATCGATTTGGCGATGGGCGCAGGCTTATTGCTAGTGGCCAATATTGTCTGCGTCAACCTTTCGGCCAAATTGTTATTTCTTTTAAAGGGGATTCAGCCCCGTAGCTGGGCAGAAAAAGAGAAAGCCAAACGCTCTATGACCATCTACCTGGTAGTCTGGGCAATTACACTTGTATTGGTAGTTCTGGCCATAGTTGCACGATCCCATATTGATGGGTAAACCTAGTGTAGTGTCCTATATAAAACATACATTTAGACGAGGCCTATCTATAGGTTTGCGTTTAAATCGTATACCTCGCCCTGCGGGAAGCCACTCAAGCCACGATTGCGGCGTTGCACCCCTTGGTAAGGGAACAACCATTACCTGCGGGCTGCGCCTTGCACTCGCGGCTTGAGTGGCTTTCTAAATGCACGCTTTATATAGGACACTACACTAGAATCTGCAGTTGAGCATGGATTAGTGGTAAATATCAGCATTGAGTTACAGCCTGTTAACACTAATTTATTGTCATCTTGCCATTAGGTTCTTCATCTCCCGAACCGCCTGATCCAGACCAGTGAAGAGTGCCCGACAAATAATTGAGTGACCAATGTTCAACTCTGTTATGCCTTCAATGGCCACAACTGATGCCACGTTGTGATAATCAAGGCCATGTCCTGCATTCACTTGAAGTCCCAGACTGTTTCCATACTCAACAGCATCTACTATCCGTTTCAATTCAGTTTTTTGTGAAGCATCATGGCCTGCGTCAGCATAGTGTCCAGTATGAATCTCGACAACTTCTGCACCAGATGCCTTAGCTGCATCCAACTGCTTGAAATCGGCATCGATAAAGAGTGAAACACGAATCCCGGCTTCCTTCAGTTCACTACAATAGTCGGTCATGTAGTCAATGTTTGAAGCAACATCGAGCCCACCCTCGGTTGTTAACTCTTCACGTTTTTCTGGCACCAGGCAACAATCATGAGGTTGAAAGCGGGTTGCAATAGCAGCCATCTCTGGCGTCGCGGCCATCTCCAGGTTCATCCTTGTCTGCAAAAGATCTGTCAGAATCTCTACATCTCTATCCTGGATATGACGTCTGTCCTCGCGCAAATGCAGTGTTATGGCATTCGCACCCGCTTGTTCAGCCACCAGCGCAGCCTGTACAGGCTCAGGATAACGAGTTCCACGTGCTTGGCGCAATGTTGCAATATGATCAATATTGACCCCGAGTAACATTACATTTTTACCCATTTCTATACCTTTAATTCGATTACCGAAAGAGACAAATTTTTCGCCTTTGCGGTAAGCATATCTTATATGCCCTGATACTCAAATATATCCTTTGTCCATAATAGACAATCAAATATTTTGACCTGGAATTTCAGCCGGTAGGACCAATAAAAAGCTCTCTGCTCTTTAGAGGTTTGTCTCCCAGATAGTGTGACAGCACGAATCGCATTAATCGCTTTGCCTCATTTGCACTCTGTTTGTCCAGGGATTCACGTTGTTGCAGAGAAATTAATGTTCGACCATGTATTTTGAATCCCGGTTTATCAGATTGAGATAAAATTGGACCATGCTCAACAAAATACTCATAGAGCAGATCACTTTCCACTGGATCTCCTGTATCCGCGGTATGATCCAATAACAAGCCATAACCCAATTCAGTTAACAGCTCTATTTCAAATTCCCTCAGTATCTGATCCATGGCTTCTTCAGAGGCCAGGCGTGCCAGATTTTCGCAATAGTGCAGATAGAGAGAGGGATAAGGGTCTCCCCTTTCGATCAACCTCATGACTAATTCGTTGAGATAGAATCCGCAAAATATGCGGTCACCTGTGAGTTGGAAAGGGTGGCCATCATGCTCAACATCGGTGAGACTCTTTACCTCTCCACGTCCACTCAGAGAGATGCGCAAAGGAGAAAAGGGTTGCAGCAAAATAGCTTTGGTGGAACGACCGGATTTAGCGCCTCTGGATATAGCTGGCAAGCGACCCTCTGTAGGCGTAAACAACTCCAGTAGTAAACTGGAGTTTTGGTAGTCGCGCCTATGTAGTACGAAAGCAGGTGTTAATTCAATACGGGACATCTATGATGTCTCAAATATATCCGGTTGCTTTGTTATACCGGGTAGTAATCTTTATCGCCCACTACCCAGCAGACCAATAAGAGAAGAGAACTACTCTCCGTATCCGAGCCTGACCAATGCAGCCTCATCACTGGACCAGCTCTTTTTAACCTTGACCCAAAGTTCAAGGTGTACCTTACAGTCAAAGAAGGTCTGCATTGCTTTTCTAGCCTGTGTTGCAACCTCTTTCAAGGCCAGACCATCCTTACCGATAATTATGCCTTTCTGACCAGGCTTCTCAACCCATATCACCCCATTGATGCGATAGAGTCCGGATTGCTCTTCAAATCGTTCGATCTCAACTGAGACTGCGTATGGCAACTCTTTGGCATAGCGTCTGGTGATCTGTTCACGAATCAATTCAGCAGCGAAAAACTTTTCAGGTCTATCAGTCAACTGATCGTCCGGATAGACATTCTCACCTTCTGGAAGTGCCTTTAAGACCACCTCTTCGAGGGTTTCAAGATTACGCCCGTTTCTGGCTGATGATGGTATGATTTCCAGGAAGTCGAATCGTTCTGACAGTTCAGACAAATAGGGTAGCAACGCCTCTTTCTGCTTGATCAGATCAACTTTATTAACCACGGCAATGGCAGGAATACCACTCTCCTTGACCAGACTCAGTACCTTTTCATCCTCTTTTGTCCAACGTAATGCCTCCACAACGAAGATAAGAAGATCAACGCCAGTCAAAGCTGTTTTTGCTGTGCGATTCAGATAGCGATTCATCGCATTGTCGCTACGCTCATGAATACCAGGTGTATCGACATAGATAACCTGTCCACCACTGAGACTATTCACACCCAATATGGTATGACGTGTGGTTTGTGCCTTATGCGATGTGATAGCCAACCGAATTCCAAGGATTCGATTCAGTAAGGTGGATTTACCCACATTTGGGCGCCCCACGATTGCGGCATAACCACAGTGATTGTTTACCTTACTCATGACTCAGTTCCGTCAGCATATTCATTGCAGCATCTTGTTCAGCCTTTCTTCGGCTATTGCCCTGCCCGGTTACTTTCCTCCCAAGATCCTCGATAGCACACTCGACTTTAAAATGTTGCGCATGCGGATCACCACTCACATTCACTATTGTATAGCTTGGGAGTGAGACTTTGTTCGCCTGCAGGAACTCTTGTAGTTGGGTTTTGGGATCTTTTTGGTGGGTCTCAGGACTTAAAGTTGTTAGCCTGGTAGAAAAGACTCGCAGAATCACCGCCCTAGTCGCTTCATATCCTCCATCGAGATAGATTGCAGCAAGAACAGCTTCAAAACTATCGGCCAATATAGAGTCCCGGCTCTGTCCGCCACTGCGCAGCTCACCCTGTCCTAACTTGAGATAATCACCCAGTTTGAACTCTCTCGCCACGTCAGCAAGTGTTTCTCGCTTTACCAAAGCGGAACGCAAACGACTTAATTGACCTTCACTCGCCTCTGAAAAATGGTGGTAGAGCGCATCGGCAATAATAAAACCAAGAATTGCATCACCCAAATATTCCAGGCGTTCATTATTCTTTCCGCCTGCACTGCGATGGGTCAAGGCCTGATCTATCAACTCAGGATCATTGAAGGTGTAACCTAAATCACGACAGAATTTAGCGATATCTGCCTTCAATTCGAAGTTAACTCAACCGATTCATCAAATGTCATGACTACTTCAACGTTATAAGCAATATGGCGTCTAACCTCATATTTGATATTTACGTTAGTGCCATCACTGGAACGCTTGATAGTGATATGCTCCTTGGTCACATGTCTGATACTGTTTATATTGAGCCGCTTTAAAATCATATTACGTATTTCCACCTTCGATTTGCGCGCTGCAAATGGCTCACTCTTCACTGACTCAAGCGCTGTCTTGACCGCATAGTGATCGATATAGACAGGTACTAACTTTAGACCCACCATCACAAGAAAACCCGCAACGATTAGAATAACCAGCCAACTTATAAATGTAAGCCCGTACTGTTTCTTCATTGATTGCATATTAACTTCCTCAAATAATCTTCATTAGCGGCCCTTCAAGCCCATTCCATCGGCCACTCAGGCGTTAGCTTTACCAAACGATAGGCAACCTGCAGAATCCCACCCTTGTAGAATCTCCAGAATGTAAGTCCACTCTATCCCTGTTGAAACTATTATTAATCGATACCTTTACCCAGTCTCTCCCAGGCAATGGGAGGAAAACCACTGATATTGGAATCCCAGTTCATCCAAATTCCAAATGCCTTACCCACAAGATTCTCATCAGGCACTAATCCCCAACAGCGACTATCATTGCTGTTGTCCCGATTATCACCCATAACGAAATAATGTCCTTCAGGCACAGTTATCGGGCCCTGTCTGAGAACCTGGCACCCCATAGGTAAATCAGGCGCTAACGGATTGATTAGGATATTATGTTCAACGCCATCAAGATTCTCAACAGCTTGAACTGCACCAGTCATGCGAGTTCCACTACCTACACCGGTATATCTACCAACGAGTGTTTGAGTCATTGGTTCATTATTGATATAGAGCGTTTTATTTCGATAGTAAAGCGTATCCCCAGGTAGAGCCACTACCCGTTTGATGTAGTCAACCCAAGGCTGCTTAGGATAGCGGAATACGACCGGATCGCCCCGCTGAGGGTCTCCAAGGTCAACCACCTTTTTATTCAATACCGGCAGGCGAATGCCATAACTGAATTTATTGACCAGAATAAAATCCCCAACCAATAGGGTCGGCATCATTGAGCCAGAGGGGATACGAAATGGCTCTACCAGAAACGAACGCAGTATTAGAACGGCAAAAATCACAGGGAAGAATGACTTGGAGTATTCAACCAATATCGGCTCTTTTCTGACTACTCGGGTGCTATCATCAACCTCTTCCCCTACATCAGAAGCCAGCGCGTTGCGCTTATTGGCAAAGAAGATACTGTCTAAAAGCCAAATACCACCCGTAACCGCACTTGCGACTACAAGAAATGTTGGAAAATCAAAATTCATGGTCTACCTGCATCCTCTCCCGTTTAGTGCATTCAATTAAGGCCTGTCGACTCGTCCATCAGCCTTAATTATCCTTACCCACCTGAAGCACAGCAAGGAAGGCATCCTGCGGAATCTCCACCTTGCCTACCTGCTTCATGCGTTTTTTACCTGCCTTCTGCTTCTCCAGTAACTTACGTTTTCGGGTTATATCCCCACCATAACATTTAGCAGTTACATTCTTTCGCAGAGCCTTGACCGTTGTTCGAGCAATAATCTTACTGCCAATTGCTGCCTGGATCGCCACTTCGAACATCTGCCTGGGTATAATCTCTTTCATCTTCGAGGTCAGATCACGACCCCGGAATTGTGCTTGATCCTTGTGTACAATCAAAGATAAGGCATCAACCCGATCACCATTGATCAAAATATCGAGTTTAACCAGAGGCGCAGCCTGGAAATGGGTAAACTCATATTCAAATGAAGCATATCCTCTGCTAACCGACTTGAGTCGGTCAAAAAAGTCTAACACTACTTCATTCATCGGTATTTCGTAACTCAACTGCACCTGTCCAGCAAGGTATTGCATGTTTTTCTGGACACCACGCTTCTCGATACAAAGGGTGATTACATTACCCAGATATTCCTGCGGCACCAGGATGGTAGCCACAATAATGGGTTCACGAACCTCTTCAAATTTGCCCGGATCCGGAAGGGCTGCCGGATTTTCGATATGGATCAGTTCACCATCGTTTTTCAGTACTTGATATACCACCGATGGCGCTGTAGTGATTAAATCCAGATCGTATTCCCGCTCAAGTCGCTCCTGCACGATCTCCATATGAAGCATGCCCAGAAAACCACAGCGAAAACCGAACCCCAAGGCCTGTGAGGTTTCTGGCTCATAATGCAGTGCGGCATCGTTGAGGCGTAACTTCTGCAGGGCATCTCTCAGATCTTCGTAGTCGTCAGAACTGACTGGATAGAGGCCGGAGAATACTCTTGGGTGCATCTCCTCGAAACCGGGCAATGGAGTTTCTGCACTGCGGTTTTCCAGAGTTATGGTGTCACCGACGGGAGCACCATCAACCTCCTTGATACCGGCAATTACGTAGCCCACTTCACCAGCTTTCAATCCGGGCTGTTTTAGCTGTTTGGGGGTAAAAACACCAACCTGCTCCACCTGAAAGACCCGGCCGGTGGACATGATCTTCATCTTGTCTTTTGGCTTTATAGCACCATTGATCACCCGAATAAGGGATATGACACCAACATAGGGGTCAAACCAGGAATCGATGATCAGTGCCTGTAACGGCGCATCATAGTCCCCAGCGGGCGGTGGAATTGTGTCTACCAGTTGATCCAGAAGGTCTTTAATACCTATCCCGGTTTTAGCACTGACCCGGATAGATTCAGTGGCATCAATTCCTATGATCTCCTCAATCTCGTTTATCACCCTTTCAGGCTCAGCAGAGGGCAGATCTATTTTGTTGAGTACCGGTAGAACCTCCAGCCCCTGCTCAATCGCTGTGTAGCAATTTGCCACACTCTGAGCCTCAACACCCTGAGCGGCATCCACAACCAGCAATGCACCTTCACAGGCTGCCAGAGAACGGGATACTTCATAGGAGAAGTCTACATGTCCTGGGGTATCGATAAAATTGAGCAGGTAGGTTTCACCATCTTTAGCCAGATATTCCAGAGTTACACTCTGAGCCTTGATCGTGATACCCCGCTCCCGTTCAAGATCCATGGAATCGCACACCTGGTCGCCCATCTCACGGTCGCTCAAACCACCACAGGTCTGGATAAATCGATCAGCAATAGTAGATTTACCATGATCGATATGGGCAATGATGGAGAAGTTACGGATATGTTGCAGATCAGCCATAAAGCCTTATGTCGCTACTGAAAAAATGAGAAACGCCCCGTTTCGGGGCGTTTCAACGAATACGTGTTGCCACAGAGTCGCAGATGATAGCAAATCATAGGGCGCGCAAATAGCTCAGAAGTCGTGAACGGTCGAGATAGTGTTCACTGAGGGAGATTCCACCGGGCCCTTCCAGGCAGGGTATGCGGAGACGATAATCCTCCCTGATTTGAGGATTCCGGTCGATATCAACCATTGTGAGCTCAAATTTCTGTGCCTCATTGATCGCTTCAAGCTCCTGCCACATCTCATCACAGAGATGGCATCCCTGCCGGTGATAGAAGGTTAATTCAACCATTTCCAGGCACATGCAGGGCCAGGAAAATCGGGCCTGTGTTGCGATGCACAAGCAATGCTACGGTTTTTTCACCGGGTAACTCTTTTACCAATCGGTTGAAATGATCCACACCCTCAATATCGACATTATTAATCATGGAAATTACATCACCCTGCTGTATGCCTGCTTCACGGGCAGCCTGACCGGTTACGGATTCGACCACTACACCACGACGGGAAGTAAGGTTCTGCTGCTTTTTCAGTTGCTCGCTCACGCTCGAGACCATTAGCCCAAGACGGTTTTCCGATACTTTTGGGGCTGGATTTCTAGTCATACCCAGTTTGTCTTCGGCAGGCAGTTCCCCGATGTTAACTCTGATCTGTTTGATTTTACCCTTTCTCAAAATCTTAAGTTCTGCAGGCTTGTCGACATTACTGCGTCCAACCAATGGAGGTAGTTCTGAGGATGAACTGATGGAGGTGCCATTAAATGACAAAATTACATCACCCACCTGCAAATCTGCTTTTTCAGACGGACTCTCAGGAAGTACCCGAGCAATCAACGCCCCACGAGGATGATCCATACCAAAGCTATCAGCCAGATCCTTGGTCACATCCTGAATCAGAACGCCCAACCAGCCACGAGTAACCCGCCCACGTGTTTTCAGTTGATCAGCAACATTTATCGCCATTTCAATCGGGATAGCGAATGAAAGTCCCATAAATCCGCCTGAGCGACTATAAATCTGAGAGTTGACCCCAACCACTTCGCCTTCCATGTTGAACAGTGGCCCGCCAGAATTTCCCGGATTTATCGCAACATCGGTTTGAATGAAAGGTACGTAATTTTCACTCGGCAGGTTTCTGCCCTTGGCACTGACAATGCCTGCGGTTACTGAGTGGTCAAATCCAAAGGGGGAACCGATTGCCAATACCCACTCACCGACTCTCAGTGCATCAGAATCACCTATCTCTACCACAGGCAGATCATCAGCATTAATTTTGATCAAGGCAATATCGCTTCGCTCATCTTTACCAACCACCTCTGCAACAAACTCACGACGATCATTCATGCGTACCAATATCTCATCGGCTTCCTCTACGACGTGGTTATTGGTGAGGATATAACCGTCATCAGAAATAATGAATCCAGATCCCAAGGAGCGTTTTTGAACTTCACCCTCCGGCATACTATATCCATGATTACCAAAAAACTTACGCATCAACTCACCCAGAGGGCTACCTTCGGGCAGGCCTTGAAATTCAGGCATATTGAAAGGTGATACATCGCTCCGTGACGAAGTAGATCTGGTGCTTATATTAACCACAGAGGGTGCGTTTTGCTCGGCAAGGTCTGCAAACTGAGGTAGATCACGGGCGAACGATGACGTAGTTAGCACAAGCCCGGCAATAAGCGCCAATAGTATAAAAAACTGATATTTCTTATCTCTCATGAAACAACTCCTGGAGGAAAGAGTGATCTAACGCCCTGTAAGTGGGATATAACCAGCCTCAGACAAATTGCACAGGCACTTTATCAGCATGACGTAAAATGACGGCTTGATATCCTGAATCATGACGTTTTTTTTGAGCGAGTCCTCTAAGAAGAAAAAACCCGCTAATCAGCCCAAATAGACCACCAATAACTTGCGGGAGTTCCCCTGATGTCAGACCAAAATAATCTGCAAGTGACTGGGCCAGCATTGCAACCAAGATCATTGAGAAGAGAGGAAAAATATAGGCGAGAAATGAGATTTTCAGAAAGGCATGCTCTTGCATACCGATAATAACCTCTTCACCAGGCTTTGCAAAAACAGTATTGCGAACTTTCAGATGAAAGTAACGACGCTTGAAAAGTCCTGCCAAAACCGTCGTGCTGCAACTGCCTTGGCTTTGGCAAGAGCCACATGAAGCACGCTGCTCGGTCTCAACAAATGCGAATTCCCCATCAACCCGCATGACCCTGGCGGTCTCCTCAATCATTTGATTGCCTTTAACTTCATCCCCTGAACCACACCTAGCAGGGTGACTGCCGGCACTTCACCAACAGCGGTTACCTGATACCCTGAGACATCGCCGCCCCAGGCATTGATGGCACCTAATCTTGAAACGCCACTAAAGGCCTCATCTCTGGACTCAGCTTCGATGAACACAGATAACGAACCCAGTCCATCGCTAAAAACATACTGTTCAATCGGGGTGCTTTGGGTGGGATCATGCAACTGATGCTGCATACTGAGTCTAAAGCCCGCGGGAAGGCGTAGAAAATCCCATCGACTGTCAGTCTCATGGGAGAGATTAATCCCTTCACTATTTTTCAGACGATAGGTAAAAAGAGACTCTCTCTGATGCAATTCACTGATTTGTGCGACCCCAATCTGCAGGTTGGTGAACATGGTCTGTTCAACTGCATCACCATGTTCATTCATCAAGTCTGATTTCAGTGGTAAACCGCTCTCAGTATCTAGGTAGAAGCGATAGCCATAACGTAAACGGTCGTTGGGCATGATCACCACAACTTGGGCTTTGCGATTGGCAATCCGATCTTTACCCGCCATTTGGAAACTATAGTGATCTTTCAACTGAGTGAGATCTTGAGGAAGAATATCCAGAAATTTTTTACTAGGTGACCGCTTATCGACGGATACTTCGTTGCTATCAGGCAGGACACAGGTGACCGATTCCTCGTCGCGTATCACCTCTCGTGGGGCACCATTCAGAGACATCAGGCTCTCTCTTACTTTATCGCCTTTTACCTCATGGGCGATATTCATAATTTCAAGCTGATTATCATGAAGGTAGACAAATGTGCCCTGATAGTTCAGTTTTTGCACTGCCTCCATCATCCGCTCCAACCAATCTTTGGGTGTGAGCTCTTCACTGGCGAAGAGCGGCTGGCAGAGCGACAGCATCAAGTAGAAGAGAAAAGTCCGATAAATCACAGCATGATTAGTAGGTGAAAAACTCATCCAGTCGACTCTGAAGTGTTATTGCTTGTTTTCATCATAACTGACGAAATTGGCAAAAGGCATGATGCCCTTTATGTTACTCGATGGAGATCTTTCCTGGTGATTCACCAGATAACTATTGAGCCGGGACTCAACCTCAGGTTTCTTGAGCAGTTCCCAGCGAGTACCGTCTTCAGCAACATACAGGGTTTGGGTGTTCGGTTGTTGAGCCGCTGCGACACTGACCTGCGGCGCTTCCGATCCTACCGGATTGATCATTTGTGGTGCCATCACCACGGCTACAGCAGCCAATGAGGCGGCAACAGCCAAACCGGTATAGGTGCGTTTTTTCAGATGTCCGGGTCGCTTGATTGCCCCTGGAGCTAAAACAACAGGTTCCTCTTCGATCTTCTTGCTGATGGCCTGCGCCAACTTTGAATCATACAGGGAACCGGTCTCGCCACGCATGGAGTCTCCGATCAGATGATATCTGGACCAAAGGTCACGATTAGCCTGACTGTTAGATAACTTCTTAATTTCTAACGGAATATCATCTTCAGCAATTTCGTTATCAACTAGCGCTGATAGTCTTTCATACTCTTGATCAGTCATTTGTGCTATGCCTGAATTTAGGGTTTCAGTAATGGACTCAGTTTTTTGTCAATCGCTTCTCGAGCTCTGAAGATACGGGAGCGTACCGTGCCTACAGGGCAAGACATTGCATTGGCAATCTCTTCATAGCTCATACCTTCAAGCTCTCTCAATACAATTGCAGTTCGAAGGTCTTCCGGTAAATCATCGATCGCCTTCTGAACCGTCATCGTAATCTCTTCAGTCAACACGTGGTTTTCCGGAGTACCTGTCTCCTTTAGACGCACGCCAACATCCATTTGTTCAGCCACTTCCGCCTCAACATCGTCTGAGGGGGGGCGTCTTCCCTGGGCAACGAGATAGTTTTTCGCTGTATTTATGGCAATACGGTATAGCCATGTATAAAAAGCGCTGTCGCCCCGAAACTTGGGAATGGCCCGGTAGGCCTTGATAAAGGCTTCCTGGGTCACATCCAACACCTCGTGAGGATCCCGGATATAGCGGGAGATCAGATTGGTGATTTTCTGCTGATACTTCAGCACCAGCAGGTCAAACGCCTTTTTGTCACCCTGTTGAACTCTAGCAACGAGTTCCTGATCAATTAACCGCTCGCCCATCCGGGCACTTACCTCCTCGTGACCAACACATCCTGTGCACAGTCCCATTGACAGTGATAGTTTCGATTAGTTCTCGCAATTCCAGCTTAAATTGATCAATATCATTTTGAAGATGCATAGTTTCAACCTGACACCGATTTAAGCTAGGATGCATTACAACTGGAACCGCATTATCACCATAACGACCCTACCCCGCAAATATGACGACAGATCACGAGCATGATGTACTTATCGTAGGCAGCGGAGCTGCCGGACTCAGCCTTGCCCTCCATCTTGACGAAAACCTGAAAATTGCGGTGATCTCCAAGAAGGAACTGGAGGAGACCAACACCTACTATGCTCAAGGGGGCATCTCTGTAGTGTTGGATGAAGAGGACAGCATCGCCTCTCATGTCAAAGACACCTTGGATGCGGGAGCTGGACTGTGCGATGAGAAGACGGTGCAGCTGGTGGTGGAAAAAGGCCCCTCGAATATTGACTGGCTACTTAAGGGGGGCGTCAATTTTACCCGGGATGATAACTCTGCAACCAGCGGCGGGTATCACTTGACCCAGGAGGGTGGACATTCCCATCGAAGAGTCATTCATGCTGCGGATGCCACAGGCAGGGAGGTAGAAACCACCTTGCAGAGTCAGGTCAAGGCTCGCAGCAACATCGAAATCTTTGAACACCATATCGCAATCGATCTGATCACCAGTGAAAAAAGTGGTGAAATAAAGCAGCAAAAGCACTGCTATGGAGCTTATGTCCTTGATCATGAAAGCAACCATGTTCAGACTTTCAGGGCACGTTTTGTCGTGTTGGCAACTGGCGGAGCAAGTAAAGTATATCTATACACAAGCAATCCTGACGTCTCAACCGGGGATGGTATCGCCATGGCCTGGCGAGCAGGCTGCAGGGTTGCCAACATGGAGTTCATCCAGTTTCACCCCACCTGCCTCTACCACCCCGAAGCCAAGAGTTTCCTTATCTCTGAAGCCGTAAGAGGTGAAGGCGGACAACTCAAACTTCCCGACGGAAGTCGTTTCATGCCACGCTTCGATAAGCGCGCTGAACTTGCTCCCAGGGATATTGTTGCCCGAGCCATTGACCATGAAATGAAACGCATTGGTGCTGATTGCCTCTATCTCGACATAAGCCACAAACCCACCGAATTTATCCAAGAGCATTTCCCAACCATCTATAATCGTTGTCTGAATTTCGGCATCGATATGTCGAAACAGGCCATTCCCGTAGTACCAGCAGCCCACTATACCTGTGGTGGTGTCATGGCTGACCACAAGGCCAGAACAGATATTGCAGGTCTCTATGTGGTGGGAGAAAGTGCCTATACCGGCCTGCATGGTGCCAATCGCATGGCCAGCAATTCCCTACTTGAGTGCTTGGTTTTCGCCGAACTGGCAGCTAAAGATATCCATGAACTGGCGCCTGTTACGCCGCAACCTCCGACAATACCTCCCTGGGACGAAAGTCGGGTGACAGAACCTGATGAAGAGGTGGTTGTATCCCATAACTGGGATGAGTTGCGCCATTTCATGTGGGATTATGTCGGCATAGTAAGGAGCAACAAGCGTCTGGTACGCGCCCGTCGCCGAGTAGACCTGTTACAACGGGAAATCGTAGAGTACTACAGTAACTTCAGGGTCAGTATGGATCTGCTGGAACTGAGAAACCTGGTTGATGTAGCTGACATGATTATCCGTTCTGCTCAGTGCCGCCGTGAAAGCCGGGGGCTCCATTTCACCTTGGATTTCCCATATCGGGACGACCGGGTGCAGAATAAACCGACAATCCTGATTCCAGAGGCCTACTCTCCTTTTTGATGAAACGATCCGTGATTTAATAATATTCTTAAACGACGCATTTCATCTTCTGGCAGAGCATCCTGAAACAGAATCATCAATGGATGTCGCCAGCGATTTCTCACATCGAAGCGCAGTAGCACCAGCCATGGGGTAACCAAGCTGTCTGTTCGCAATTTTGCTGAAATTCGTTGCCCGTCGGTCAACAAAATCTTTGCATGTCCACTAGATTTTATATGCGCTTCAACGACCTCTATCTGAGGAATAAGCTTGTAGCCTTGTATCCGTGCATAGCCAAGCAGCAGAAGTAGAAAAACCAATGAAAATTTATAGTACCCGACAATTGGGGCAAGCGAGATTATCAAAAATGCCAGCGTATAAAGAAACAGATACCAATTGGCCAACTGCTTAGAATTACCTGGCCTTAATGTTATTGAGGGGATTGTTTTTTTCATATTTGCCGCCTCCCTGCGACTTTGACGTCACGCTATCTACACATCCCGATATGCAACTAGTGTGGTGCGTCATACTAGGGCCTGTTAACACTAAAATTAAAATTCGAATGTTACTTTTACGCCAAACCGATTTGATTCAGAAATATTAGCCTCATCATCCAGTTCAAAGTTTAAAAAATCACTCTCGTACGCAGCGCGAAGATACTCTATTGTCAAACTGGCATGTTTCCCTTCATATCTCGTGAAAGCGATACCATATTGTCGTTTTGGTTTCTCATCCAGTTCGCGACTTCCTTCATATCGAAAAGCGACCTCGATATTATACTCAGGTATGATGTGAACATATTCAGCATTCCATGCAATGGGTCTGTTTTTATGTTTCTCTAACTCTTGAAATTCTCCGGTGGCAGCAACATATTCTATTGAGACTTCGTACATTCTCCCTATCCAGAGCAGATATCCACTTACGGCTGAAACACGATCGGTATATCGATTATCGCTCTCCTCAAGTAATCTCTCATCAGCATCTGCAAGGTCAGATTGATAACTCAATCCAAGGGAGAGCATCTGTAATGGCCAGGTTTCCACTGATAGTGCCCAATCCCATTGATCATCATCACTCCATTCATTTGCACGACCTTGATAGAACGCGAGGGTCAAATCGAATTCATCACTAGGACCATACTTTAAACTAACAACCCTTCTCGACTGGGTCTCAGCAAATTCCAGCATTGGTCCCGAGACAAAATGGCTGAAATAGGTTCCAAATGGTGTGTACTGTTTACCAATCGATATCTCCCAAGGGTCATACTCAAAAGCAATAAAAGCTTCATCAGAAATGAATTTATCGATCTCTGTGTCATACTCCAATATCAATTCGGCTTCGAACAGCTCACTGGGATCCAGTATGAATCCAAATTGAAGCGAGGCCGAATCTTCACTCACATCTATATCCCGTGACAGCTCCTTGGATTTCAACACCTCATGTTGTATTTCACCTTCCAACAGAGTGGATAGGGTCAGCCACGGCGTTATCTCCCGTTGCAATCCCGCTTCCCGTTGTTCTTCCCTTGTACGATAAATTCGGCCTGAAGCCCCAATTTCATTTAGTTCTTGAATCTCCGTCTCTTCATCCTCATCATCCGCTTCAGGATCCATCTCTTCAGCAATTGCCATGGAGAGTGTCATCATCAGCATAATGGAAATAAAACCACAGCAGTGCTTAATTTTCCTCAACCTCATGCAGATTAACCTCTGTAATTCCCGGCCATCATAAAAAAAGCATATCTTGTATAAATATCCTACAAGATTTCCTGCGATTAACTGAAAATATTTCATAGTACATTTGTTATATAGAACCTGTTTCCAGCGGTCATTTACATACCCACACAAGAAAATCTGCAAATGCCAGCAGCAGTTATTGCCCTATTCACATATCTCTATCACTAAATTTTACATCACATTATCAGATAGTTAACTAGCTTCCCTCCCCTTATATAACCTTGTTTCTATATCCCCTAATCCGGAAACGGCATTAACTTAAGTCAACACATCGAAACAGCTGTCGTTGTGTATACCCACCCCTGATTTTATGGGATGACCGAAATCTTAAATTCCGAAAAAAACAGATGGGGGCACGGAACTGGAGAATTTAATCAGGATTCATGTCCTGACGATTGTGGAAAAACAGAACTGATACCGGAACTGATAGCGATATGGATTACGATGGCCAGCAGCAAAGTGGCTCTATTTAACTGCTCATCTCAAGTCATGAATGATCAGCTTCGGTCAATAATTAAATTATTAGGAGATTTAAAGATGAAAAACAGACTTCTGATGATGACCGGACTCTCTCTGGTTGCATCTTCCATGTTCACTTCGGAAGCAGTCATTGCAAATGATAGTGTTGTATCACCCTGTGTAAAAACTGCGAAATATATGTATCGTGCTTGCAGATCGGATGAGAGTGATGACTTTAAAACCAGCTTAGCGAACTGTCTGAACCTTGCTGAAGCCGGCGAAAGGCGAGCTTGTAGGAGAGAGGCACAAATGGTGCGTAAAGAGGATGCTGAATTCTGTCACGATCAGATGGATGCCAGGAGCGAAGCCTGTGAGGTGTTGAATGAACATCGATATGACTCAGATCCCCTGCTGGACCCCACATTGACCTTTCTTGACCCGGACGAGATAGATGAAAGCAATGCTAATCCCTATGTTTCTCTCGTCGCAGGTCATACCGCTGTAGTTCGAGCGGGGGAAGAGGCTGAAGAAACCGTCATCATTCATGTCACAGATGAATCAAGAGAGATTCAGGGTGTACTCTGCCGAGTTGTTGCAGATGCGGTTGTGGTTACTGAAACAGATGATGAAGATGGCTCTATTGATTATCAGCCTGTTGAGATAACGGATGACTGGTTTGCTCAGGATATCCATGGCGATGTCTACTATTGTGGAGAAATCTCGCGAAATTTTGAGGATGGGGTTCTGGTGGATATCGATGGCTCATTTGAGTCTGGCAGGGATTTTGCCAAAGCAGGACTATTGATCATGTCCATGCCACAAATAGATGTTGCCCATAGGCAGGAGTTTTCTCTAGGCGAAGCAGAAGATATTGTGCAATATGTAGACTTGGCAGCAATTCCTAATCAGGAAAATGAACTATATCCATGTTCAGATGCTGGAGGCTGTCTGATGACCTATGATTTTGCACCACTTGACCCTGAAGCCACAGAATTCAAGTACTACATACCTGGTATTGGTTTCGTTTTGGCCGAAGCAATGGAAGATGGCGAGCTGACTGGTGAGCGGGAAGAGTTGATTTGCGCTGGTGACTCCCTAGACATTCTTCATCAGCCACAATGTGGAATTGAGAATCCTGAAAAGTTGTTAGCGGAATTATGTAAACTCTCTCCAGACGCATTCTGCGAATAGAGAGCTAGCATCGGGGGATGTGGTTACAGCCTCCCCCGATAGGCATAAAACCAGCTGAAGGATAGCGACAAAAGAGATGATGAAATGAATAACATTTTCAAACAATTGGGGCATTGGAAGAGTATTCTCGCCATTGTGGGTGGCAGTGTGCTGCTTATGCTTTTGGAAATACTCGAAGACCCTGATCTCGGCTTCTGGGATATTGTTCTTGAGATGATACAACCAACGCTGATTGTCATTGTTGCTGTGGGAATGGTTCGCCTGATAGAACAGATCAATATCCAACACGAGACACAAATGCTGCTCATTAAAGATTTGGAAACTGCTCGGGTCGAAGGTATGCAGTGGCGTGGAAAAATGAGCGATTTGATCAAGGGACTCAGTGAAGGTATCGCCACCCAGTTTACTGAATGGGGTTTGACCCCTGCCGAGCGTGAGGTTGGTTTACTAATACTGAAAGGGTTGAGCTACAAAGAGATTGCCATCATACGTAACGTAAGCGAAAAAACAGTTCGACTACAGGCTCATACCATCTATCGAAAAGCAAAACTCAGTGGACGGGCTGCCCTATCGGCCTACTTTCTGGAGGATCTGCTATTGCCGTCAGAGCCTACTAATAAGACTCTGGGTTGACCAGAAACTCCTTATGGATCGCTTATACACGATTCAACACAACACGCACACGGAGTCCACCGTATTCTGGTGAGCGATCAAAATCTATCTGACCATGGTAGAGCTGAACCACATCATGGACAATCGCCAATCCCAATCCATGCCCTTCGACACTTTCATCAAGACGGCTTCCTCGCTGTGTCATACGCTTAATATCCCCCTCTTCCAGCCCCTTGCCATCGTCTTCCACAACAATCTGCATCTGCTCGGATCCTGACACGTGGCAAACAACCTGCTGATTTGCCCATTTGCATGCGTTATCCAGAAGGTTACCCAACAGTTCCAGCATATCCTCACGATCGCCAAATGGGGTACACTCCTGATCTACATGCAACGCCAGCTTTATGCCGCGACCTTGGTATATCTGTCTCAATGCTTCTATCAAGTCGTTTAAATCAACACTTGGATTGAAGCGTTGATTGATTGTTCCACCTCCTGTTAATCGAGCGCGTTTCAGCTCTCTTTCGATCAGAAGACGAATTCGATCAAGTTGCTGACTCGCTTGTTGATGTTCACTAGCCTGATGTTGTTTCTCTATCTGTTTGTCTAAATATCTGGTCAATAGATTGAGGGGGCCTTTGATTGCGTGCGCTAGATTACCTAGAGCATTACGTGAACGTTGATTACGTTTTGTAAGCAGTTGCAGTAGATGATTAACCTCCTTGACCAGAGGTGACATTTCGCTGGGCACATCTTCATTCAACAATTTCTCCTGGCCCAATGAGAGGCTATTGACATCCTCCAACAAGGGATCAAGACGACGAAATGATTGCCGAATCACTACACCCTGAACAATCAACAGAACAACCAGACCGGCAAAAGCCAATAGAGCAAAGTTCTTTATGAAAGCTTCTCGTTGTCTGTTGATTGGCAGAAGATCTTCTGCAACAGCAAGAATTAGATCCTCTCCCTGTTTCCTATAGCCATGGACCCATACCAATAGCTGCTGATCTTCAGGGCCTTGGAGATAGTGCCGTTCGCTCTGGCCAGGGTTAACCCAAGGTACAGATAGTTTAAAATCCCAGAGTGATCTAGAAGTAATTTCTCTGCCAGTTGCCTGGCGAATCAGATAGTAGTGACCTGAAAACGGTCGTTGATAGACTTGATTAATGTAGGCCGCATTGACATCGATTTCCGACTCTACAACGATCGCCCCTAGAATCGCCTCGCTGTCGTGTTCCAATCTCGAGGCAATAAAGTCTTCAGTTAATTTTTCTATAGAGCCTTCACCGAAAAACCACAGCAAAAGCATCAATAACGCCAGGCTGATGGTCAAGCCAATATGCAGACGATGTTCTATCGAGTTAAGGGCACCTCTATTAATTGCTTGTGCCCTCTGGCTTTACGGCCCGTTCAGAATCAAGGCGTGCTTTTGAAGTCATGCTTATTGCCTGTCGAAAAAGCGCAACGCAGAGTCTGGACGGGTCGTAAAGCCCCGTAGGGCACGACCTGAAGCATGCATCTGCTGGGTTGTGATGCTTGAGAATGGAACAATCATTCTGCTTCGACTCATGCCTTGCAGCTACACGCTTCAGGTCACGCAGAGAGCATAAGCAGTTAATAGAGGTGCCTTTAAGACTCAATACCGACATAGATGTAACCCTGACCACGACGGGTTTCGATTGCCTGTTTGCCTAATTTATCACGTAAACGGCGAATATAGACTTCAATCAGATTACTGTCACGATCAAAATCCTGTTCATAAACATGCTCTGTGAGCCGGGTCTTGGAGAGTATTTTTCCCTGGTTGAGAATAAAGAACCTCAACAGTCTGAATTCAGTGCCTGTGAGATCATAGCGATGTTGATCAGGTAGAATCATCTGTTGCTTCTCCTCATCGAGTTCCACGCCACCCGCCTTGAGACTGCTGCCAACCATCTCATGGCTACGACGTATCAATGCCTGAAGTCTGACAAGCAACTCTTCGAAATGAAATGGCTTTCCCAGATAATCATCCGCGCCCGCTTTAAATCCCGCCACCCGTTCATGCCAGGCATCCCGTCCAGTGAGAACAATCACTGGCGTATTATTTCCCTTGCTACGCCAGTTTTGCAACACATCGATGCCTGCGCGCTGTGGTAGCCCGAGATCTAAGATGATGAGATCGTATTCCGTTTCATCTCCCATGAATTCTGCCTCAATGCCCTGTTTTGCAAGGTCGACCGCATAACCTTGGTGCTCAAGATCCTGCTTGAGAGAAGCTGAAAGGAGTTCATCATCTTCAACCAGTAACAGACGCATACTCAATCCTCTAACTCACGCTTCAGAATCTGGCCATTGGCAGCATCGACAAGGTACTCCCATACCACACCCTGTTCATCAAGTATCTCTATTTCATATAGATATTGGGAACCTTTGCGTTCCAGCTCCACCTCAAGAACCCGCCCTTGTCGTTCAGCTTGAATAGCGTTCACAATCCCCTGCAATGGGAGAATCTCTCCAGCCTGTGTCAGGCGCCTGGCCTCTTGATAACTCTCCTCTTCATCAGCATGAGCCACAACCGATGTTATTAGCAAAGTCGAAATCAGCATTGTGCAACAAATCTTGACCATCAACTAATCATCCCATCGGCCATAACCAGGAATTTTAATCTCATGTTCATTAAATGACCCCTTTAAAGCCTGAGTATGGCAGGAATCACAATTACTGAAGCTGGTTTTCTCTCCTTTGTTCTGCAACATCCGTGGAGAAATTTCATCATGTTCATGTTTAAAAAAAGAGGTCTCAGTAATCCGCATGGGTACAGATGATGAACGAAGAGACCAGACTATTTTTTTTGACAATGCTCTATCACTGCCATCAGCTGAATTGATTTTCAGATAGTTCAAGATGTACTCCTGATCTTCATCAGTCAACTCAGCGTTTTCACCGAAATGGTCATCCAGCCCAGTCATGATCAACTGCCAGGAGGCTTCAGGTAAAAAGCCGGGTTGAAATGGAAAATGACAGCTGCCACACTCCTCAAGATAACGCTCACTTCCCAGTGAGTTCACCTGCATCGACTCAGAGTTGAACCAGCGTGAGAAGTATCCGCTACGCTCCTCATGTTCACGTTCATCCTCATGTTCGTCGCGATCGGCTAAAACCACACCGAAACCAAGTACCAATGGAGCAATCCCTAATAGTAACCAATAGTTTTGCTTTTTCACATCTCACCTCCTAATCACTGTTGCTGCAGATATTGCAGAATGTCGCCCTTTTCCTGAGCTGTACACGCCCTACCCCAGGTCCATTTGCAATTACGCTTAAACCACTTCTCAATCTTTTTCCCATCTCTCAGACGATCTGGATTAACCGATACTGACAAGGGCTCAATGGTTTTGCCTGTCTTCACATGACGCCCCGGCTTTCGCAGATCATCGCCGTGGCAGTCGTTACAAGTGCGGTTTTTGCCACTTTTTTCATCTCTTATCTTTTGCTGCCATAATATTTCACCTTGCGCAGCAGAAAATGGACCCGCCCCCATGCTTTGATAGCTGCTGAGTCTCTCTTGCAACGCATTGGCATACAGTAGAGCAGGAAAACAAAACAGGATTAATGGAATTGTGATTACTGTTTTCATAGAATCAACCTCTTTTAGTACCGGTAATCATTGAGCGCAGCAGATTTTCCTGATGCAGAAGCGAACCAAACACAACACCAGCCAAATGAAATACCACTAAGAAAAGGGTTAGATTGGCAAAGAATTCGTGAACCTCTTCAAACAGCTCTCCACCATATGGGGTATTGGAAAAAAATGGCTCAGCCAACGGACCCAATCCCTCAGCACCATAGGCCAACATGCCGGAAAATGTGGTTATCAGGAGAGATATCAGCAGAGCAACAATCATTGCGCCACCAGCAGGATTGTGGCCAATCGTGCGTTTGGCTTTAAAACTGATGAGATCCTTAAGGTAATCCAGCACCTTGCCAGGAGAGACTACAAAATCACTGAATCGAGCATAGCGTGTCCCAACCATGCCCCAAACAATACGCAGCGAAACCAGAATGGCAATTAAGTAACCGGCATAGACATGCAGGGTCATCAACTCGTCTTCCGTCACCCAGGTGACTAAAAACGAACCCACCAGTGTCCAATGAAAAAGGCGTACGAAGGGATCCCAAACTTTAATCTCGCGCTTTTTTCTCATCTTCAATCTCTCTGTTTAGCTATTTGATGGTAAGCATGACTGAAGAAAATGAAATCAAGCTGAAAATAGAAAAATTATTTGAAACCAGATCGAATTGAATGAGTCAGTTGAAATTATGTAGGGTTGAAAAAACGGAAAATTGGTGGTTCTGTTCATGGCGTGGCAGGAACAAATCCTGTATTACGAGCTCAATATGTTTCTACCGTAGGGTGGGGCCATGCCCCACCATTTAGCCTAGGCGATAGTATAAAACCATCTAGATTTTCAATCGCGACCCAGTCATATCTTCCGCTAGCAGTGAACGCTTAACACCATATGGTGGGGCATGGCCCCACCCTACTGAAACGCAAAGTTGGCACTCAATATCATGCTGAAGTTTGTGACGGGGACAAATCCTGCATTACAAGCTCAATATGTTTCTACCGTAGGGTGGGGCCATGCCCCACCATTTAGCCTAGGCGATAGTATAAAACCGTCTAGATTTTCAATCGCGACCCAGTCATATCTTCCGCTAGCAGTGAACGCTTAACACCATTTGGTGGGGCATGGCCCCACCCTACTGGGACTCAATATCATGCTGAAGTTAGGGATACTGTGAGATATTAGTGAGGATGAATAGCGTGATATTACATGACCGGCAGTGCCGCACCCCAGATTACAGAATCTAGTATGTCAGGTGGGGCGATTGCCCCACCTGATGTTGTGTCAGCTCATGTGACCTTTAACTGCAACATCTCCTCTCCATCTTCATCGGAGAGATGCACGGCACAGGCAATACAGGGATCGAAACTATGTATAGTTCTGAGTATCTCAACAGGCTGCTTGGCATCAGCCAACTGGTGATTGTCCTGCAACGCTGCCTCATAGGCGCCAGGTTGACCGTTGGGATCCCGTGGACCAGCATTCCAGGTACTGGGCACCACTGCCTGGTAATTTGCGATCTTACCATTCTCGATTACAATCCAGTGTCCCAATGCCCCTCGTGGGGCCTCCATGAAACCTACACCTCGACACTCACTTGGCCAGGTGGAAGGATCCCATAGGGTCTCATTGAAGGTCTTTGTATCACCCCCCTTGATGTTGGCAATCAGTTGGTCATACCAACCTTGCATGGCATCTGCAAGAATCTTGGTCTCCAATGTCCTGGCCGCTGTACGACCTAAGGTTGAGAAGAGTGCCCGAGTCGGTAGATCCAACTTACTGAGCGTCATACCGACCAACTCTTTAGTTTGCTCATGCCCATTGGCATACATCATCAACACCCGTGCCAATGGACCGACTTCAACCGCCTTACCTTTCCAGCGAGGCGCCTTCAGCCAGGAGTATGACTGATCCACATCCAGATGTTTATAGGGTGGCTCTGGCCCAGTGTAGTTCAGCGTTGTCTCGCCATCGTAAGGATGTAAACCCTGTTCCTTACCACCGCTATAGTCATACCAGGAGTGAGATATATGCTCTTGAATCTCGTCAGCGTTATTCAGATCGAGAGGATGTACGGTTGAGAGATCCCTGTCCAGAATTACGCCACTGGGGAAGAAAAAGCTGTCGGGGTCATCCATCGAAGTACCCGGAAGATCCCCATAGCACATAAAGTTACCTAAGCCTTCTCCCCGCTCACCCCAATCCTTATAGAAACCAGCCACAGCCAGCGTATCAGGAACATAGACCTGGTCGGTGAATTCACGCATCTTGGTGATGACATCCTGCACCTGGGAAAGCTTCTTGGTATTGATAGCTGAATCAGAGTTGAGATCAATCGCTGAAGCAACACCACCTACCAGAAAATTGGGATGTGGGTTCTTGCCACCAAAGATGGTATGTAACTTCACCACATCTCGCTGCCAGCTTAAGGCCTCAAGATAGTGGGCAACCGCCATCAGGTTGGCCTCAGGTGGCAGTTTATAGACTGAATGCCCCCAATAAGCCTTAGCGAAGATACCCAGTTGCCCTGCTTCAACAAAGCCCTTTAGCTTCTTCTTAACATCAGAAAAGTAACCGGGTGAAGCCTTTGGCCAATTGCTCAGGGATTGGGCAAGTGCTGAGGTCTGACCCGGATCAGCCGATAAGGCAGAAACCACATCCACCCAATCCAGGGCATGCAGATGATAAAAATGCATCACATGGTCATGGATATACTGGGCACCAATCATCAGATTGCGAATTAATTGTGCATTTTGCGGAATCTGGTAGTTAAGAGCATCCTCAACCGACCTGACCGAAGCAAGTCCATGCACCAGGGTACAGACACCACAAATTCTCTGTGCAAAAGCCCAAGCATCTCTCGGATCCCTACCCTTAAGTATGATCTCGATACCTCGAACCATGGTGCCTGAAGAATAAGCACTGCTTATCTGATCGCCTTCCATCTGGGCTTCAATGCGCAGATGACCTTCGATTCTGGTGATGGGATCCACGACGATTCTTTCACTCATTTTTTCTCGTCTCCTATCGGTACGAATGGCGCTACTTTTTTAGTGTTACTCTTCATCTTCAACCAGATGCTCAGCAATCATCTCTGTCAATCCGACGACTGGCATCTCCATGCGATACTCTTCCAGCCCTTCTTCGATAATCAACCGACAATTGGCGCAGGCGGTCACCAGGGTCTCTACATTGAGTTCATCCAACTGGGTTTTCTTACGCTTGAAAACTTTGATACGTAACTCTTCGGCTCGCTCGTTGGCACTGACGCCTCCGCCACCACCGCAACACCAGTTCATCTCTCTGTTATCATGCATATCGACAAAGTTACTGGCCACCATATTCAACAGATTGCGTGGCGGCTCCAATACGCCCCCTTTACGCACAATCTGACAAGGATCATGAAAGGTCAAACGTTCATCTTCAGTACCCTTTGTCTTTAAACGACCGCTTGAGCGCAGTTCATCCAGCAGTTCAAGGATGTGTACCACTTTAAAGTTATAGGGCCGACCGATGAGGTTGGGGCCCTCCCAGCGAATTGCAGTATAAGCATGACCGCACTCAGGACTGATGACATAGTTGACTTTCAGCTTTTCTGCGGCAACCACGACTCGGTTCACCAGCTCCCTGGCAATATCAGAAGAGCCGATCTGAATACCTGAATTGGTAGCCTCGTAAGCCACAGAACTAATAGTCCAGGTTACTCCAGCCTGCTTGAAAATGCGTGCAAGCGCCTCGAGATATTCAGGGAAATTCATGATCTCCATGGATGACAAAAGCGCCATGTAATCAACACCCTCTACATCCACGGGTATGGTCAAACCGGTATCGGCTTCGATATGTTTGATCTGTGCAGCCACCGCGGGAAATTTAACCCCCATAGGACTGCCGATCGTAACAGCTCGTTTGCTAGCGCCTTTTATGCCTTCGGGCGCGTAGCCTGCAGCCACAAATCCTTCCCGGGCACGCCGAATCATGTAGCTGATATCATTGCCAACCGGGCAGACCATTGAACAACGCCCGCAGAGTGTGCAGCCGTCATAGATAAGTTCTTCCCACTCCGCTAACAATTCATTTGTCACCGGTTTACTCAGACCCACAAGGGATTTCACTCTGCCCCACAGGGTATACTCTTGCTCCCAAACCCTGCGCAGCGGCTCCAATTTATGGATAGGAGTATATTTTGGATCACCAGTCTCGGTATAGAAGAGACAGGCTTCAGCGCACATTCCACAATTAACACAACTGGAAAAAAACGACGCCACAGGGGCATTAATCTGTTCACGAAAGGCATTCATGCCTCTTTCAAGTGTTGCCTCGCTCATGACTGAACTCCTCTGCGCCCTGCCATAGCGCCGTTATACCAACGGGCAATAATAAAGGTGAAGGCATGCATCAGCTTGGTAAAGGGAAAGAGCACCATCAATATTTCAATACTCAGAATGTGTAGCCCCAAAACCAGCGGATAGGGATCGATCATACGATGGTAGGCCAGATATCCGCTAAGCATTGGAAGAAAGGTAACCAACCAGGTCAGATAATCTTCCGGGCCACTGAGAAAACGCTTCACCGGATGGGTCAGACGACTGAACAACATTGCCACCAGGGTAACGATAGTGACTGCAGCAACAGCATCGACAAGATTACTGGCTATACCTGGCCAACGAATACCAAAAATAGATTCAATGAATTCGATATGGGGCACAAACAAAAACAGAGTAACTAGAAAGCCAATGTGCCAGATATATCCACCAACAACAGTGAATGGGGAACGATTGAATGTACCAGATTCTGGTGCAGTACGAGTCACCAGGGTCAGTAACCCTGCCCCAAGCTCAGCACCTCTGGGTTCAGAATAATCCGGCTTACGACCCAATATCAATACTTCAAGCAGCCGGATTAAAACGCCAACAATAAATATCACCAGAGCTATATCAAACCCTGGCCCTCTAACCCATAAAAGAAAATCAATTGGTGTGCTCATGATTTCTTATCCAAATCGTCGATGGTAACGGTTTCGTGGTTTGCAGCCGCCTTGGACTGAGTGCTTCGATTTATCGCACCGGCAGCTGCCCCCAACGCAACACCTGCACCTACTACATAGCCTGCATTGCGGGAGATATCGCTATCGGGAATGGAGAGTGCATTATAAAATCCACCTGCATCCCAAAAGTCTGGTTCGGAACATCCCAAACATCCATGACCGGACTCTACCGGCCAACTGGTACCCTGATTCCACTTGGTGGTGGCACAGGCGTTATAGGTCATCGGACCTTTGCAACCCAATCTGAACAGACACCAGCCTTTGCGTGCACCTTCGTCATCAAAGGTTTCGGCAAACAATCCCTTGTCATAGAAGGGACGACGATAACATCGGTCATGAATACTTTGGCCATAGAAGACCATTGGGCGTCCTAACTCATCCAACTCTGGTAACGCACCAAAGGTCAGAAAGTGGGCCAGTACGCCGGTAATTACTGTCGGAATGGGTGGACAGCCAGAAACATTTACAACAGGTTTATCTTTAACAATCTCCCCAACTGATACAGCCCCGGTTGGATTGGGATCGGCATGGGGTAGACCACCAAAGGCAGCACAACTTCCAACAGCCACAACTGCTGCAGCCCCGGCAACAGTCTCTTCCAGCATCTGTAGATTACTGATACCGGCTATTGCGGAGTAACCTGGATTCCCTAGCGGAATAGAGCCGTCGACTACAACGATATATTTTCCTTCATTTTCATGCATTGCTGCTTCCCGGGCAGCTTCTGCGGCATCACCTGATGCAACCTGCAGGGTATGGTGATAGTCGAGTGAAATGTGGTCGAAAATGAGATTTTCAACGCTCGGGGAGTGGCTGCGGGTCAGCGATTCTGTGCAGCCTGTACACTCTTGAAAAGAGAGCCAGATAACCGATGGACGTCTGGCTTTTTCCAACGCTTGAGCAATCGCTGGAACCATTGATGGTGGCAATGCCATCAAGGAAGCAGTGGCAGCACAATACTTGAGAAACCCTCGTCGTGAGATGCCCTGTTCACGTAAGCTTTCACCAAGTGTCTTGGTCATTTTTTTTAAGTCATCAGCCATCACAACTCCTACCGCTTAGCTCAAAGTGCGGAATTATCGGTATTTAACTCTTTTTCAAGTTGGCCTATAGCATCAAGAATATCTTCCTGCTGAGAGAGTACGATTTGTGGAATTCGACCAATCTCAACCTGCAAAGCAACGCGCTCCCCTTCAGCATTACGATGATCTATTACCCAAACACCTGAAAAGGCTGTCTCCCAGATCTTGCTCTTACCCAGGGAATCCATGGTCAAACTTATTTCGCCTTCTCCCAGCTTGCTCAACAACAGCTCTTCATCCCCTGGCCCGAATGGTATGGCACGTAGATCTATACACCATGGCTCAGTGTCAGTGGTGAATCGTTGAAGCGCATGAAGAATTTCATGCAAAATGGGGATTGCATTTGAGTGGTTGTTTTGAGTGCCCTCAGAAGGCACTACTTTTACGGCGATGTCCTGGAGTCTTTGCATCAGGTAAGCTCTAAACTTTAGCTTATATACAAGAATATCACTGATTTCTGATAAAGGTGCTGATCTGGATCATCATTGCGTTGGAAGAGTGTTAATATTTTTTGCATATAGGTTCTCTTATTGTTTTTTAATCACATTATGTGGTGATGTTTTTATGAGAAGGATAAAAAGTAAAAAGTAACTAAAGTAGTAAGCTATTGCTGAGTAATTAAACGCTGAGCCAAAGCATTCCGACACCAGTTATTACCACGCTGGCACTCAGGTTTTAAAACCCCACCCCCCCAGTATAGACACTATTTCATCAATGCCCTTATCGATTGTCGGCTCAACAACCTCACTCAAAGTCTCTCCCCAATCAAGCTCTTTGGGTTCTATCCCCACCAGGCAACGGGGATCGGGTAAGGTTTCTGATAGACGGGCAATATCCAACAGATCGCCCAGGCTGACTTCATGAACACTGGATCGGTTACCCATTAGATATTTGTCCATCTGCTCATTGTGAAACACCTTCAAGCTACCCGGAGGCAAGTTCATACGTGCCGCATCCACTACAATCAGGCCTTCAGACTCTGCTATAGGCTCTGCCAGAGTGAAACTGAGGGTGCCACCATCCAGAAAGTTGACACCATCTATTTCGCCAAACCTCTGTTGCATACGGTTTACCAGATGGACACCTATACCCTCATCACTTAAGAGGTTATTTCCAATTCCGAGGATCAATACAGATTGTAATGACATTTTTTTACCTTGAAGGAGCATATGACTCCCTGAGAGAATAAACTAATTGTTTTCTGAAAGTGCAGGTTACACTATGTGTCTCGGCATACCCATGCAGATAAAAGAAATTAATGGCTTTACCGCACGCTGCGAAGCCAAAGGTATAGAAAGGGATGTCAGTCTGTTCATGCTACAACATGAAGAACTGGCTGCGGATGACTTCGTAGTGGTGCATGTCGGTTACGCTATCCAAAAAGTCTCTCCCCAGGAGGCGCAATCTGCCTGGGAGATCTATGACGAAATGTTAGCCAAGATGGATCAACAATCGGATGCATGAGTTGGCAGTCTGTCAATCCATGCTGCGCCAGGTTGAAGAGATAGCATCCCGGGAAGAGGCCGTATCGGTTGAGCGCATCATCATCCAGATTGGACCACTCTCTGGCGTGGTGCCGGATCTACTGAAGCAGGCCTTCACCATTGCCCGTGCAGGGACTAAAGCTGCGAACGCAGAGCTGGTTACTGAAACACAAAAGATTCGAGTCCATTGCCTACAATGTGGATATGAGTCTGATGCCCAGCCCAATCGCCTGATCTGCTCCCAGTGCGGAGACTTTCGAACCCAACTCATCAGTGGCGATGAACTTTTGCTGTCCAGTGTTGAACTCATCAAGAGAGAATATTAGGAGTACCATCAAAATGTGTGACACCTGCGGATGTAATATCACTCACGGCAACCGGCATCTCATTGAAGAGGGAGGCAAGCATGCCCATACACACGGTGACCATGTCGCAATCGAGGTTTTAGAGAACCTGTTAAGTGAGAATGACCACCAGGCAGCGCACAACAGAGAACACTTCAATCAACATGGGGTTTTGACCATCAATCTTATGTCTTCCCCTGGCAGTGGTAAGACCCGCCTGTTGGAACGCACCATCGATAAGCTCAAACAGCGCTACCGGATCGGTGTCATCGAGGGAGATCTCGAAACTGAAAATGATGCAGAACGTATCCGTCGAAAAGGCGTTCAGGCGGTACAGATCACTACCGGAACTGCCTGTCATCTCGATGCACATATGATTCATCAGGTGTTGCACCAGACCCAGCTTGAAGCGCTGGATATATTGTTTATCGAGAATGTTGGTAATCTTGTCTGCCCTGCCAGCTTTGACCTTGGGCAGCATCTCAATGTCACCTTGTTGTCGGTAACCGAAGGGGATGACAAGCCAGCCAAGTACCCGGTGATTTTCCGTGTTGCAGATCATGTGCTGATCACAAAGTCTGACCTGCTACCTCTACTGGACGACTTTAATCCAGACAGGGCAACTCAGGCACTGCAACAACTCGCCTACAGCAACCCAATCACCCTAGTCTCAGCAAAATCAGATCAGGGTCTCGACAGCTGGCTCAGTTGGCTGGAGGAAAAGATCAAATTGCAGCGGGCAACACCAGAACCTGAATCGCTTCAAACGGCACCTATCGGGTAGACAAAAGCACCATGTCCCTCTCAGCTAAAACCTGGTTGTCAGAGCTGCACAAACTCCCCCTCAAGGGACGATTCAGGATCATGAATGTATGTGGCGGTCATGAACGGTCGATCACACAGGCGGGACTGCGTGGCGCCCTACCCTCACAGATTGAGCTCATTCCAGGACCAGGCTGTCCGGTATGCGTCTGCCCCGAAGAGGATATCTATCAGGCGATACAACTGGCACTGAATGAAAAGGTCACTCTCCTTGCATTCGGAGATATGTTGCGGGTACCTGTGAATGTTCCCAAGCAGGAGCCACGATCATTGGATCAGGCTCATGCTGCTGGCGCTGATATCCGTCCAATTGCCTCTCCCATAGAAGCACTGAAGCTCGCCCTCTCTGATCCAGCTGGTGACTATGTATTCTTCGCCGCAGGATTCGAGACCACCACAGCGCCTGTTGCCTCTCTGCTGGTGCAGGGAATTCCTGAAAACCTCAGCATACTTTTATCAGGTCGCCTGACCTGGCCAGCCGTATCCATGCTACTCGATTCCGATACTCCAGGATTCGATGCATTGGTGGCACCTGGGCATGTCGCTACCGTCATGGGCCCTGAAGAGTGGACATTTGTCGTCGATAAACACCAACTCCCCGCAGCCATCGCCGGATTCACAAGTGAAAGCCTACTTGCCGCCACCTACTCAGTATGCCGCCAACATCTGGATGGAAAACGTTTCCTGGATAACTGCTATCCGGAGTTGGTTAGGCCTGGTGGTAATCCAAGTGCAATAAAACATCTAAATACCGCTCTGGATGTTGTGGATGCAACCTGGCGGGGTATTGGAACTATTCCCAAATCAGGCTTCGCCCTGCATCAGAACTACTCCAACTGGGATGCAAAAATCCGCTACCCGGAATATGATAAACCTGAACGGAAACGAGCTGGGGAAATGCCCCCAGGTTGTGACTGCGCCAAGGTAGTGCTGGGAAAAAAATATCCCAATCAATGCCGACTCTATGGAGAGGCCTGCACCCCGAGAAACCCGATTGGCCCCTGTATGGTCTCTGATGAAGGGGCTTGCCGTATTTGGTGGAGCAGTGGGCTCAGAACACAGGATCGAAGTCTGGTTGATTGAATTTCTCTGAAGTTAATCTGGATAAATAAACTTCATCAGCTCATTTCTGATATAGATATCAATCTGTCTAATTTTGGACAACCCAGATCAACATCAACAATAATTTTTTTGGGCTAAGTCGACAAACCATCGAAGTTGCCCGAACAGGACTAACTGTCAAATTGGATCAAGCGTTATCATGCTCCAGATGACAACCTGACTGATAAAAAACTGCTAATCCAATCCCTCACCCGCCGACTGTTTAACCACATGGAGCATGGTATCAATATCCCGGGCCGTCTGTTAGACAAGGTTAGGACGGATTACGAGAATGAAACCAATCCCGGTAAGAAACGGGTAAGAGGTGCGATGTTAGCAGGTGCATTGTTCAATCGAGCTGCAGATATCTTCAAGGAAGATGCATGCTTCAGGTCGCGCCCTACGAGGCTTTACGACCCGTTCAGACTCTGCGTTGCGTTTTTCGACAGGCAATGAGCATGGCTTCAAAGCACGCCTTGATTCTGAACGGGTCGTAAAGCCAGAGGGCACAAGCAGTTATTAGAGATGCCCTTAACTTGACCGTAGTGTTTTTAAATTCCTTATTACAACTGTTCGTTCAATAAGGTAAGTAAATTACATACTACAATCTACTTAAGGGTACTGATTCTTGAAGTGTTGAACCAATTCATTATGTCGATCAATCAAATCTCTTTTACATCTTACATCTGCATCCTGTCACTACTAGCATTCAGTAACACTGTTTTATCAGATGATTTTCAGTCTGCCCTGGTATCTGCCGCCATGGAGCGAACACAACACAGTGTACGTTATGACGGATCTTACTATTCGATCGATTATCCTGGTGGGGATGTACCACCCCATATCGGAGTCTGTACCGATGTTGTTATTCGTAGCTACAGGTCGTTGGGCACTGATTTACAGCGATTGGTACATGAGGATATTTCAACTCATTTTAGTGAATACCCATCACGTCGGATTTGGGGTTTGAATCGGCCTGATCCCAATATTGATCATCGTCGGGTGCCAATTCTTCAGACCTTCTTTTCTCGCAAGGGTGTTTCTTTGCCCGTTACTGATCGTATTGATGATTATATAGCTGGTGATCTGGTTACCTGGATGTTACCCGGCAATCTGCCTCATATTGGTATTGTCAGCGATAAGATAGATGCAAATAGTGGCGTACCTCTTATTGTTCATAACATTGGCTCCGGGCCTGTTGTTGAGGATGTATTGTTTGATTTTATTGTTACTGGGCATTATCGCTATGTGCCAGCAGGGTATTCAGGGACGGGTTCTGCGGAGTGATAGCAGTTTCAAACATGTGGAATCACCTCATACACCGGCTGTCTTGACTACTGATGACGGAACAACAAGCCCTTCATTGAGGTGACACTCGATGTAACAGCTATCCAACAACCCGCATACTTTACATTACAAACATTTTTGACATCGAAATCAGTAATATGGCCACCTTGTGGATACCACTGATTTGGTTTGAATTACTACCCTACTCTATATTGTTTCAGCTATTTTTTGTTTATTTTTGGGATTACTAAACAAGTGTTCAACTAAAAAAACGTAGACTATTGAATTGGCAAAGAAAAGAGAAAATAGAACCCGTCACTTCCCGCTTCAACTGGTGACCGATCACAGCTCTGCCATTGTAGAAAACTTATATAATGCCAGAGAGTTGGTAGATGAGAATCGTCTTCCCTTGATCTGATCACAAGATGAAAATAAGCACCTGATTCAGACTCGTTGAACCCTCAATTGAAACTCACTTCGCCCGATTAGGTCTATACTCATATCAATACTGACTGTTTTACTAGGTTTTGAACATGCGTAAAATCGGGCAGAGCATTATGCAATGGATAGCAGACTGGCTGACCAAAGAGGGTCCGCCGTCCTCTTCCCCTTTGTGTGATTTCAATCGACTTATCTATGAACTTCGACCAGGCGATGTGTTACTGGTAGAGGGCCGCAGTCGTGTCAGTAATGTCATCAAAACAATAACTCAGAGCACCTGGACCCACTCAGCCCTCTATATTGGTCGTATCTATGACATTCGTGATCCCCAGCAGCAGCAAAAGGTCAGGATGGCCTACAAAGGTGACCTGAGCGAACAGTTGATGGTCGAGGCCTTGCTGGGTGAAGGCACTATCATCGCCCCCGTCTCAAAGTACCGCAAAGACCATTTGCGTATCTGCCGCCCTGCAGGTCTGGAGCCGGAAGATGCACATACTGTTGTCGCCCATGCTATTCAGCATATCGGTATCGACTATGATGTTCGCCATCTACTCGATCTAGCACGCTTTTTCTTTCCCTGGACATTTCTACCGAGACGCTGGCGTTCCAGTCTGTTTGAACACAATGCTGGCATGCCGACCAGAACGGTCTGCTCATCGCTGTTGGCCTCAGCGTTTAACAGTGTCAATTTTCCAATACTTCCGTTCATAGACCGGGACGATGACGGTAGCCTGCGTTTTTTTAAACGTAACCCAAGGCTTTTTACACCCAAGGATTTTGATTACTCACCCTACTTCGACATCATCAAATACCCCTTTTTAGGTCTTAATGATCTTGGAGTTTATCGACGTCTTCCCTGGTGCGAAGAAGATATTCTTTATAACGATGATGAACGCGCCTTTGTTGCCGCGACGCGTGGCGAAACGGCGAGTTGCGTTGATGACCGTACCATCTTCTCTTTCAGAGCCAACAAAAAAGCAAAGCAGACAACCAAGCCTGCTGAAGACAACACGCCCTCAGATCTCAATACCACCGCAAGGGAGGCAGACCAATGACACTACTTGGACTCATTTTGTTGCTTATGACCTTCTGGGGACTTGCCTATGGATCTGCAAGGGCAATTGTTTGGATCATCACACCCCCTGTGTTACTGGTCAGCCTGTTAATGGCAAATCTTATTTCTCTGAGCGGATGCCTGGTTATCGGCCTGCCCTACGCCGTTGCCCTGTTTTTCCATCTGATGCCTGAACAGCGTCGGCAGTGGATCAGTCAGCCTTTATTGAAAGCATTCCGAAGTGTAATGCCCTCTATGTCGACAACAGAAAAGGAGGCACTAAACGCCGGCAATGTCTGGTGGGATGGTGAACTCTTTTCCGGTCAACCCAATTGGCAGGAACTGCTGCATCAACCCGCCTGCACGCTAACCGAACGCGAGCAGGCCTTCCTCGATGGGCCGGTAAATGAGTTGTGCAACAAGCTTGATGATTGGCAGATAACCCATGAAGATAAAGACTTATCTCCAGAGGTTTGGGAATACATAAAGAGTTCAGGCATGTTCGGCATGATTATTCCTGAATCCTATGGTGGTTTGGGATTCTCCGCTTATGCGCATTCCCAGGTGGTGATGAAAATCGCCAGCCGCAGTATTACCGCGGCAGTTACCGTAATGGTTCCAAACTCTCTTGGTCCAGCCAAACTGTTGATGGTTTACGGTACCCAGGAACAGAAAGACCGTTATCTCAGAAGTCTCGCCAAAGGCGAAGAGATCCCCTGCTTCGCACTCACCAGCCCAAAAGCCGGTAGTGATGCAGGCGCCATACCGGACAGTGGTGTGGTCTCCTATGGCAAGTATCAGGGAAAGGAGGTACTTGGCATTCGCCTGAATTTCGAGAAGCGCTATATTACTCTGGCACCTGTTGCTACTCTGATTGGTCTTGCATTCAAGTTGGAGGATCCAGAGCGACTGCTCAGTGATGATCCCTTGCCAGGGATAACCGTGGCATTGATTCCCAGGGATACTGCAGGAATAGAGGTAGGTAAGCGGCATATGCCCCTAGATATCCCTTTTCAGAACGGACCGATCTACGGACGGGATGTTTTCATTCCTATCGACTGCTTGATTGGTGGCGTTGAGGGTGCAGGTCGGGGTTGGCAGATGCTGGTTGAATGTCTCTCTGAAGGTCGAAGCATCTCACTACCAGCCCTATCCACCGGAGCAGGTAAACACGCCAGCCGTTATACCGGTGCTTATGCTGCAGTACGTAGCCAATTTAATCAACCGATAGGTCATTTTGAAGGTGTGGAAGAGGCCTTGGCCAGAATCGGTGGTCTAACCTATGAGATGGATGCTGCGCGTAAACTAACCCTAACTGCCCTGGATAGCGGCGAAACCCCATCCGTCATCTCCGCCATCGTCAAATACCATTTGACTGAACGTTATCGCCAGGTGATCAATGATGCCATGGATATCCAGGGTGGCAGCGGTATCTGTCTTGGACCGGACAATCTTTTAGGCAAGGCCTATCAGGCAATCCCCATAGGTATTACGGTTGAAGGCGCCAACATACTCACCCGCAGCATGATCATATTTGGACAGGGTGCGATACGAGCACATCCATTTGTGCTCAAGGAGTTCGAAGCCGCAGAAAATCCGGATCGCAATGTTGGCCTGGTTCAGTTTGATAGTGCGCTATTCAGTCATGTTGGATTTGTGGTGACCAATTTCGCACGTACCCTTTGGCTCGGCATTACCCATGGTCGAATTTCTGAAAGCCCAAAAAGTGGCCCCTCACGTCGCTACTTCCAGCGTCTCAACTGGATGTCATCTGCTTTTGCGTTGACTACAGATATTGCACTGATGACATTGGGTGGTTCTTTAAAACGCAAGGAGCGTCTATCTGCAAGGTTGGGAGATATACTCAGCAATCTATACATCGCTAGCGCCTGTCTGAAACGTTATGTAGAAGAGGGAGAAAAACCTGAAGACCTACCACTGATGCAGTGGGCCCTGGATGATTCACTCTACCGTATACAACATGCATTGAGAGGTCTGCTGCGTAATATGCCTGCAAGGCCACTGGCCTGGCTGTTACGAGTAGTGATCTTTCCAACCGGGTTGCCATTTCATAAGCCTACAGACCATTTGGATCATCAGGTCGCACGTAGTCTGTTGAAGCCTGGGGAAGTACGCGATCGTCTGACTCAAGGCATATTTACTACTGATGATCCGAATCAGCGAGTCGCTCAACTTGAAAAAGCTTTAATCGCAGTCACTGCCACAATCCCACATGAGAAGACCTTGAAGCGTGCAAAAAGGGCTGGACAACTACACGGCCATAAGATGCCCGACCTGATCAATGAAGCCATCAAATTGGGTATATTGAGTGAAACCGATAGAGCCGCATTGGAAGAGGCTGATCGTCTGCGTAACCAGGTTATAGAGGTAAATGCCTTCGACCATTTGACGCCTTCTGGAACTGAAAAAACCAAGCAGAGCGCCCGTATCTCAACAATAAATAAGTTGGGTGCCGCTTAACCCGGGAACCAAAGATCTATGCAGGAGTGAGGAACCACTTATGTACAAGAATAAAAATGTCAAAAGTAAAGTCTATGTAGTTGATGGAAGTCGTACACCTTTTATCAAAGCGAGAGGCAAGCCAGGCCAATTTCTGGCCTCTGATTTAGCCGTCTCAGCAGGACGGCCTCTACTCACCAGACAACCCTTCCCAGCTGAAGCCTTGGATGAGGTGATTGTAGGCTGCATTGCACCAGGTCCCGACGAGGCCAATATAGCGCGCATTATTGCCCTTCGGCTCGGTTGTGGTGACAAAGTCCCCGCCTGGACCGTGCAGCGCAACTGTGCCTCAGGACTCCAGGCGATTGACAGTGCAGCACTTGATATCTCCACAGGGCGAGCCAATTTAGTTTTGGCTGGTGGCACTGAATCGATGAGTCATCACCCCGTACTACTCAACCAGACAATGGTTGCCTGGCTGGCAGACTGGAACAGAGCTAAGAGCTTTACTGCTAAAAGCAGACAACTTGCTGCACTACGCCCACAACATCTGCAACTGGTGATTGCACTGCTAAGAGGTCTCACCGACCCCCTGGTGGGGCTTACCATGGGTCAAACCGCTGAAAAGCTGGCGTGGCGATTTAATATCGACCGCCAGACTATGGATGAGTTCGCGGTACGCAGTCATCAGCGACTGGCAGAAGCTATTGATGCAGATCGTTTGAATGAGATCGAACCCCTCTACACAAATGACGGTGAGTTATTTGAATACGATGACGGATTGAGACGGGACAGCACAGTGGATAAGCTGGCCAAACTAAAACCGGCCTTTGATCGCCCGGTGGGCAAGGTCACAGCCGGCAACAGCGCGCAGATTACTGATGGTGCAGCCATGTTACTGCTGGCATCTGAAAATGCTATTGAACAGTATGATCTTCCCATCCTCGGTCAAGTGATCGATTGCCAATGGTCAGCGCTCGATCCCTCACAGATGGGGTTGGGCCCTGTACATGCCATGGGTGAGCTACTCACAAGACAACAGATGGATGCCAGTGCAGTAGATTATTGGGAAATCAACGAAGCCTTTGCTACACAGGTAATTGCCTGTCAAACCGCATGGCAGGACGCTGACTACATGCAGAAGGAGCTCGGTCTCGAGGCCCCCCTTTCACCAATTCCTGATGACCGACTGAACGTTGATGGCGGTGCAATCAGTATTGGTCACCCTGTAGGTGCAAGCGGAGCACGACTGGTACTTCATCTGCTCAAAACACTTCAACAACGTGAAGCAACACGGGGAGTGGCAACTCTTTGTATCGGAGGCGGCCAGGGCGGCGCCATGTTATTGGAGGCGGTGAAATGAACAAGCACTGGAAAATCGAAACAGACTCGCAAGGAATCAGCTGGCTTCATTTCAACCATGCCGACAGCCCGGTCAACATCCTCTCCCAAGAGGCATTTGCCGAACTTGGGGAACAGCTTGATGAACTTGAGGCAAAGACACCGAATGGACTTATCTTTATCTCTGACAAACCCAGTGGATTTATTGCCGGTGCTGACGTCAACAGCTTCCGCAGCGGCATGCATCAAAGAGAAGCCGAGGCCCATATAGAGCAGGTTCATGCGCTCTTTGAACGAATTGAAAATCTGAATTTCCCGACTCTGGCACTGATTCATGGATTCTGTCTGGGTGGCGGATTGGAGCTGGCACTCAGCTGCAATATTCGTATCGCGCAAGATGATGACTCAACCCGACTTGCCTTTCCGGAAGTCAGGCTGGGTATCTTTCCCGGTTATGGTGGCACTGTACGGGCCATCCATCGGATCGGCGCCCTGCCCGCTATGCAGCTGATGTTGAGCGGTCGTAGCATCAGTGCCCGCCAGGCAAAAAAGATGGGGATGGTGGATCAGATCGCCCCACAAAGACAGATCAGGGCGTTAGCTCTGGATATGATTCAACGAAATGCGAAATCAAATCGACCCAATCTTTTAAACCGCTTGGCCAACACCCTCCCAGGGCGCCTGATCATTGCACCCTACCTGAAACATGAAACTGCCAAACATGCCAAGCCCAACCACTATCCCGCTCCCTTTACATTAATTGACCACTGGAAGCAGCATGGCGGAGACCCTGGGGCTATGTATCGCAGTGAAGCCCGAGAAGTAAGCCGTCTGCTGGTTGGGGATACTGCTCAAAACCTGATCCGGGTCTTCTTTCTACAGGAACGACTAAAATCCCTTGGCAGTAAAAATGACTTTATGCCCAAACATGTACATGTTGTTGGTGGAGGCATTATGGGGGGCGACATTGCAGCTTGGTGTGCACTGAAAGGTCTACAAGTCACCCTACAGGATCGGGAGGCAAAGTTTCTGACCCGAGCCATTGAACGAGCTCATAAACTATTCAGCCGCAAACTGCGCAAACCTCGACTGGTCAGAGCTGCAATGGATAGATTGATTCCCGATCCAAAAGGTCATGGTGTCGCCCAAGCGGATGTTGCCATTGAAGCCATCTTCGAAGATATCGAAGCAAAACAGCGACTGTTCCTTGAGCTTGAGTCGCAAATGCGTCCAGATGCCCTGCTTGCCTCGAATACTTCAAGCATCCCCCTGGAAACCATCAGCGAGGCACTAGACAACCCAAGTCGATTGATTGGTCTGCACTTCTTTAACCCTGTTGCTAAGATGCAGCTGGTTGAAGTGGTTCATGGAAAAGATACCGATCAGGATCTGATTCATAAGGGTGCCGCTTTCGTTCGACGCATTGATCGTCTGCCACTTCCAGTAAAAAGCAGCCCAGGCTTTTTGGTCAATCGTATCCTCATGCCCTACCTGTTGGAAGCGATGAAGATGATTGATGAAGGTATACCTGCCCCTGCAATCGACCAGGCAGCGGTGGATTTCGGTATGCCTATGGGACCAGTGGAGCTGGCAGATGCGGTTGGGCTGGATATCTGTCTGGCTGTCGCTGACAAATTAGCCCCGCTGTTCGATCTGGAGATTCCAGAAAAGCTCAAGCAACAAGTCGAACAGCAGCAACTCGGTAAAAAAAGTGGCCGAGGCTTCTATGCCTATGAGAAAGGTCGAATTCGTAAAGAAAAAATTGAGAGTGGATTTACCCCACCGGAAGACATCACTGACCGGATGATATTCCGTCTACTCAATGAGTCGGTTGCCTGCTTGCGAGAAGGTGTAATTGAGGATGAGGATCTGTTGGATGCCGGTGTGATATTCGGAACCGGATTCGCCCCATTTCGTGGTGGCCCGATGCACACCATACACACTGGCGGACTGGACAGTCAGCGCCATCAACTTGAGATATTAGAAAAACGTCACGGTAATCAGTTTCATCCTGATGACGGATGGGCTAACTTAAGGGGTGTGTAATGTTATTTTTTGAAAACACACATCACAATAAAGAAAAAGGGTCTCAGGAAGAGAGTGAACTGAATAACAACGATAACTTCGGCATGAATAAATTAAACACTGACTATATTAACCTCGATCAAGCTGACACACTGGCAGGCGTATTTCAGGAGCGAGTCAGACGATCACCTGACGATATTGCCTATATTCAATACGATAGAGCCAGCGAGCAGTGGCAAGAGAGCAGCTGGCGTGAAATGGCGCTCAAGGTAGCCCAGTGGCAGGCAGCTTTTCGCAACGAAGATCTCAAACCGGGAGATCGTGTTGCGGTGATGATGAAAAACAGCAAGGAGTGGGTAACCTTCGATATCGCTGCATCAGGTCTCGGCCTTGTCACGGTGCCCCTCTATACCAACGACCGGGCGGAAAATATTGGTTATATATTGCAGGATGCAGGTGTACGACTGCTGCTGCTCGAGACTGATCAGCAGTGGCGTGATCTACAGCAGATCCGTAATCAACTTGCCGGTCTTAATCGCATTGTGACGATGGAGAAGGTTGACCCCCTCGGTCTGCAACCACGTTTGGTACACATTGATGAGTGGCTATCAGATTTGAATGACGCAGAGTTGCAGGTATTAAATGTACCAAGCGAGGAGCTTGCAACGATTGTCTATACCTCTGGTACCACCGGTCGATCCAAAGGGGTTATGCTCAGCCACAGGAATATTCTGTGGGACATAGAGAGTGGCGTCAAAATCATCGACATATTCCCGGATGATACCTTTCTCTCTTTTCTGCCCCTGTCACATACCCTTGAACGCACAGTTGGCTATTACCTGGCGATGGTCTCTGGGGCCAAAACAGCATACGCTCGTTCCATCCCAGAATTGGGCGAAGACCTACAAATCATCAAGCCGACAATTATTGTCTCTGTACCCAGAATCTTCGAGCGAGTCTATACAAAGATACAGGACAAGTTGGCTTCCGACTCTGCAATAGCCAACAAACTCTTCAATCTTGCTGTAGATACTGGCTGGAAAAAGTTTGAATCTGAACAGGGTCGACAGGCCTGGTCTTCAAGTCAGCTTCTCTGGCCTCTGTTGAATAAACTTGTCGCCAGCAAGATACAGCAGAAACTGGGGGGAAGGCTGCGGATTGCCGTATCCGGTGGCGCACCTCTATCTGCAGAGATTGCCCGGGTATTCATTGGTCTTGGGGTACCAATTCTTCAGGGATATGGATTAACTGAAACCAGTCCGATCATCGCTGCAAATACGCATGAAAACAATATTCCATCGAGTGTTGGCATCCCCTTCCCAGGTGTAGAGATCAAGATCAATGAGCGTGAGGAGCTGTTATGTAGAGCACCCAATGTGATGCTGGGATACTGGAATAATAGAACAGCCACTGCAGAAACAATTGATGAAGAGGGGTGGTACCATACCGGTGACAAAGCCAAGATAGAATCCAACCACATCTTCATCACCGGCCGACTTAAAGAGATCATTGTTCTGGCAAATGGTGAAAAAGTACCCCCTGCAGATATGGAGATGTGCATCAGCATGGATACGTTATTTGAGCAGGTGCTGATCATAGGCGAAGGAAAACCCTATCTGAGTGCACTTATCTACCTCGATCCTGAACATGAGAATGCCCAGGGTTATGAAGCCAACAGCCTGAGTGAACAGCAAGAGCAGGTGTTACTCGATAGAATCAACAGTCATCTGGATAACTTTCCAGGGTATGCAAAGATAGTACGTGTGACCTTGACAAACGATCCCTGGACAGTAGAAAACGGATTGATGACACCCACCTTAAAACTACGCAGAAGTAAAATACTCACCACACATGAGGAGCAACTCAAAGCTCTATATAAAGGCCACTGAGATCTGCATCGAAAAATTGTAGGGTGAGAATTCTCCAATAATCCCAGATAGTTTGTTCGTTACCAGCAGCGTCTATACACCGACTCGTCAGGTGGTTTTTGTTTTAGTTGGGCATGGTGCGGCAGGGCCGCACCCTACATTGGATTGATGGTTCATACATTGAAACTGCACTGAAGTAGAATACTCACCACTCATGAGAAGCAACTCAAAGCGTTCACTGTGACCTGTATCGGAATATTTGTAGGGTGCGGCCCTGCCGCACCATGCCCCACTGAAACGAAAACCACTTAATGAACCGGTGCTACCGACTTCAGATTCTGTGGAAGGTAACCAGGGTTCCTGAGCAATTCTTACCATCATCATCGA
>NZ_JBSYOQ010000030.1:0-2624 GCF_058244645.1 Candidatus Thiodiazotropha sp. AKAK3 | reverse complement strand
TCAAGCGTAGATAGTCCCGATCAGGATCGTCAGTCTCGATCTGGATCGCCTGACCATTTGGATCGCCGACGAAATGGGCGCTGATGACCTGCGAGTCATCCTCGAATTCGTGCAGCCAGTCGAGGCGAGCATAGGGGATCATGACGCCCCAATCTGTGCTCTGGGTATAGGAGACCCTACCACCCAGTTTCAGCGTCAACCAGGTCTGATCCGTATCATCGATCCGGGTTGCCCAGCCGCCGCCATCAGCGGTGGGATCTGAGGTTTCTTCAGTGAAGCCATCGACATCGGATTTTATATACTCCAGATCGGCCCTGGGACCGAAGGTCCAGCCACCACGATTGAAGTCATAGCCGGAGCCGATGAAGAGACTGAACATGTCACCATCGTAGTCGGCAGAGAGGTTCTGGTTGACATCGGCCAGACCGTCGAGCTGATAGACGATGCTTCGGCTCTGGTCGAAGTTGTTGGCGCCATAACCGAGGGAGAAATCGACAAAGTAGTTCTGCTCAGCATAGTAGGTACCGTAGAGGTTGAGGCTATAGCCCTGGGTGTCGATCTCAGCGACATCGTCTTCCAGTTCGGTATTGGTATCGACATAACCGAAGGCGCTACCAAGGATAAAATTATTGGTGATGCGGTAGTCGACCCCCATGGTAATACCATAGGTATCGAAGTCGAGACCAGCCTCAAGATCGGTCTCATCTTTGCTGCCGGTGGAGATATCACCGGTGATGAAGACCCCAAGACGGCTCTCCATGAGGGGGTTATCACCACTGGCGCCAGCGCCACGTTGGCCCTTATAGGCCTGGGCGATGGTATCGATGGAGAAGCTCTGGTCATCGATCAACAGATCGAGTCCACGGAAGGAGAGACCTCTTGCACCGGCTCGCAGTGCAGCGATACGGGAGCCCAGGTTGCGAATCTGAGCTTCACCACCCTGACGGGATGATCTGTTGGCCTTGGTAGCGGACTCAGGGGTGACCTGGCGCAGGGCAGAGCCAGTATTGGCATCGCCGCCGATAGCTGCACCGACTACATCGTTACAGTCCTCCTGCATGCGATCACTGATACGACCACTGGGACAGGCTTCACCAATGACCTTGCTGGTCGAAATCACATTTGGATTTCCCCCGGTATAGGGACTCAGCAGATCAGCTACAGGATTGTCTGAAGTTGGTTCCGCTGCACTACCTGCCAGAGGCACAGTGGTTGTTGCAGTGTCTGTGGTGACAATCAGACTCCCGCTCACATCGCCAGTAGACTGAGGAGAAAACACCACCTGGATTTGACAACTACTGCCACTGATTAGCTGAGCAGGACAATCATTGGTTTGTGTAAAGTCCCCCTCGGTGGTAATAGATTGCACCTGTAAGGACACGTCACTCATATTTTCCAGCGTGACTGTTTGAGGGTCACTGTTTGTCCCGGTATCAGATTGAGGAAAAGTAACACTTGAAGGAGATACAGAAGCTGCCAATGGCAGAGCTGATACCGACAGGACTATTGATTGTTGTATGGCGCCAGATTGATTAGATCCGCTAATCTCCAATGTTCCATTAATGGCTCCTGAAATATCAGGTGTCACACTAACCTCTACGGTACAGCTCTCACCACCATTAATTGATGATGGGCAATCGTTGGTTTGTTGAAAAGGTGCAGAAGCAGAAATGGAACTGATGGTAAGTGGTGCATTTCCACTATTTGATACGGGAACAGATATGGTTTCACTCTGGGCATTGACCGTAACTGAGCCGAAATCGATCTCTGTAGAGGAGACAGAAACCTCGCCAAGCAGACCAACACCAGAAAGGGATGCGGTGAAATTAAAGACCCTTGCTGCAACTGGAGGGGGGCGTACCGCTGTTAGATCCAGTGCTGGATCATCACCTGCTATGATCAGATCACCTGTGAGTGTCCCCGATGTTTGTGGCGAAAAAGTAACATCGACGGTGCAGGTACTCTGAGGTGGCATTGAACCGACACAGTTTGTTGTGTACTCAAAATCGCCAGTTGCAGTGATCGAAGATAGAAGGACAGATTGGAACGTGCTGCTATTTGCCAATGTTATTGTTTGTGGATCGCTGCTGGAACCGACATCAACACTGCCTAGGTTAAGATTACTCGGTGATATGCTCAATAAGGCAAATGCATTGCCAGAGCTTAGCAATAGCAGAGCAAAGAGAAATGAAAATAGACCTTTAAACCTTCTGATGGACGGCATCACTGTTGGACAGGAATGAAGCATGATGGCACTCTCCCGGCGCTGAATTTTTTTGTTACTTTAGTTTGGCGCCATGTTATCCCTCGGAAAAGCACTTGTCGATTTTTAAAAACCTAAATAAAAGGATAGATAATAGAGTTTTATCTACTTCTCAATAGCTTATGTGAGTAATTTACAGTTAGAGTTAATCGAGAAAAGCGTTGATTTTTGGATCGAGCAAATATATCAGGGTCGATTCGCTTTAGTAATACGATAGATTAACTTGATAATTGAGCAGATGCCCGCCAGAGGCGGGCATCTGCCGGGATCAGAACTCGGTACGGAAACCGACACTGATAGTATGAGAGGTCCAGTCGCTGTGGGCGAGGATGGTACCGTAATCGATGAAGCCGACCATACC
>NZ_JBSYOQ010000021.1:0-4029 GCF_058244645.1 Candidatus Thiodiazotropha sp. AKAK3 | reverse complement strand
ACCCTACGCCTATAAGGACAGGTAGGGTGGGGCCATGCCCCACCAATAAAGGCTGATCAAGTACAGGTTGACCAATATAGTTCGCTAAGGATTTTCTTGCGGGCTGATTGGCGCTCCAACAAAATAGACAGTGCGTAGGGTGGGGCCATGCCCCACCAAGTGCTATGCCATAGCGGACACTGTTAGATCATAGAGTGAGACTCTGCTCCACCACCAAGGACTGATCAAGTACAGGTTGACCAATATAGTTCGCAGAGGATTTTCTTACGGCCTGACTGGTACTCCAACAAAATAGTCAGTGTGTAGGGTGGGGCCATGCCCCACCAAGTGCTATGCCATAGCGGACACTGTTAGATGTAGAGTGAGACCCTGCTCCACCAATAAAGGCTGATCAGGTTGAGGATGACCGTTATAGTTCGCTGAGGATTTTCTTGCGGGCTGACTGATACTCCTCATCACTGATAAGATTCTCCTGATGCAAACTCTCAAGTCGTATCAAGCGCTGCTTGATGCTGTTATCAGAGATGGTTTGTTTTGCCTTATTCTCAGAGTTATTTAATGCCTTGGGTTGTTCTTCGACCCGTTCATTTTTTTCAACCGGTCTGTTTTCAGCATCGGCAGGTTTAGTCTCATCTTGCTCGATTTTTTCACGCTTTGCAGATAACTCGCCACACACCAGTTGGATCTTCAAGCCCTTGGTGAAATCCTGGTATTTCACCCGTTGAGTGTAATCATCGCACTCTCTTTTGCGGATATTAATCTTGCCATACAGATCTCTCTTGCTCGATTCATAAGCAGGGGGATAGAGCTGGCTTTGTGTAATATCGATAGGGGTCTCTCCAATCGCCTTCTCCATGATATAGACAGTTGCGCCACTGGGTATGGTTTCTATATGCAAAGGCATCTCACCGTGTAGTTCGCCGATGCCGGTACAGGATTGTAGTTGCGAGAACAAAATTAAGAGACCCCCTATGCGGGCCGATACTTGGGTAGTCATGCTATATTTTTTTAACCTTTCAAGATGATTGACAATCATACTCTGGCTGATAGATCCAATTCGGTAGTTGCAATGAGTATAAAGCAAGCGAGAAGATCGGCAACGCAGAAGCGGCGCATATTTGGTTGCTCACCGATTCCTTAAGCCTTAATTAAAGCTTAAGTTATTGCTCACACTTTGGGAAATTATTCCCGCATTTTAAGGTTCGTTTAAGCTTTCAGGGCTAACTTGAATACAGATGTTATGCAATCAAGTTACACATCAGTGTCTATTTGGCATTGAATTGAATGCCCGGATCTCGGGTATTGGAGGCAAAAATGAAGCGCTTTACGAGTTTAGTACGAAGTTTCGCAATAGTGGTGTTTGGGCTATTACAGGTTTCACTCCTGTCTGCTGATGAGCAGGTTTTAGGCAAAACAGACGCACTATCCAACCATGGGCCGGATACCCTGGTGGTGGTAGAGAAGGTGGTTGGTCTTGATGCCCAAGGTAATACACATACCCTCTACCAGGAAGAGGATGGTCGGGTCTATCGGCTGGAAGATATCAACCAGGTTGTGCATGATTTGAATGCAAGAGGCATTAAATCAAAAGGTAGCTTTCGTGCCTTGCAGGCAGTCTTGGGCGACAGGGTCTATGTGATGGGGAAGAATCGTCAGCCTCATCCGACGCTCCGTCACGAGTCAGGTATACCTCAATCCCTGGAACTCGATGTTGATTCTGTTCGGGTCACCAAAGACCGTGTTACCGCGATCTACTCCACAAATTGCCAGGGCGTTTCTATTTAAGCCCTGAACATGTCTAATAAGGTAGCGGGTTAATAAGATGTCCCCTCGACTCTTAAGTGAGTCGAGGGTCTTCCAACTACTCAGAGCATAAGTGATAGGGTTTTATCAGATCTTTCTCCAGAGCCGGTATCGCGTAAGCATCCAGGTCCTGGTAGGCCTTGTCAGTGATATGTGAGAGATCTTGCGTGAAATAACCAGCCTTGCGATTGCCCTCTTCATTGGTCATCAGTTTCTCGATGTCCAATAGAGGGAAACTTTTTTGTTTTGCGTATCCCCGCATCCACTCATTGGCCGCCATGACATTGCTGCTGATATATTGTTGAAAGCTCTGTTTACCTCTGATCGACCCAATCCACCCCATCAGGTTGTCGATGAGTGAATCCGGCGCACCCATAGTGACCTCTGTTGCCAATACTGGAATAACGCCAGCCTTGTGGGCTGCTTCAGCCATCGCCTCGATATTCCGAATGGCGGTCTCTCTGGTTTCATCGGCAACTTCACGGGAGTTGTTGGAGAAGTCGTTAATGAATCCCCAGATCAGTACAGCCTTTGGATTGACCTCCAGAGCATCTTTCTGAAAACGCTCTAGAACCTCTGTGGATACCTGCCCATTGATACCTCTGTTTAAGACATCAAGACAGCCGATCTTGTCGATCGGCCAGTTTTCGGCATAAGAGGCGCCGATAACAACCAGATTGGGCTGAATGCTCTCAGCTGCTGGGTTCTCCTGGGAAACAGATACGATGGGGTAGAGAATCAGTAACGTGATCGCAAGTCGTAACAGGTTCATAGCGTTATGGGCTCTTGTTGGTGTTTGTGAGTTACTTTATATGGCGAGATGTGAAATTTTGATAAACGAATCATACTGTTTCTGGCCACTACTTAGAAACCCTCAAAGTATGATTAAGTCGGTCTAAGTCGGGTTGTCTGATCATAAACCAATAATACCTAAGAAAAAACAGAGATCGAGTGACCAAAGTTTGACTGCGATTCCAGGAGAGTCACCGTTTGAAATGTTAATACTTTCGGATTCCGTCGCACTCCATCCAGGCTAGACTGCTGTAGCCTGGATGGAGCGGAGCGTAACCCGGGAACTGTGGCCATATGTCATGCCGGTGTAACAAGAACTTGTAGCTGAAGATGTTTACCGATCGTGACTCCCTGATTCCATCCATGTCAAAACTGCAAAGGAGTGCATTTATGGTGAGCTATCGACGAAGCCGTGTGGCCGGCGGTACCTATTTCTTCACTGTGACATTGCGTAACAGGCAAGTTAGTACTCTGGTTGAAAGGATCGATGAATTGCGCTTGGTTGTAAAGCGAGCAAGGGAGGAGCATCCGTTCCGTATCGACGCTTTCGTGGTTTTGCCGGAGCACCTTCACACAGTGTGGACACTGCCAGCGGATGATGGTGACTATGCAGGGCGATGGCGTCAGATCAAGGGCCGTTTCACCCGTACCTTGGTGAAGGGAGGAGTAGCGCTTTCTAAAAATTCAAAGGGTGAATACAACCTGTGGCAGCGGCGTTATTGGGAGCACAGGATTCGAGATGAAGAGGATTTCAGGCGCCATATCGAGTACATCCATTTCAATCCGGTAAAACATGGTTTGGTGAAGCGGGTGAGGGATTGGCCCTATTCCACGTTTCACAAGTTTGTAAGGCAGGGCGTCTATCCCTTGGATTGGGCTGGAAGTGAGTTGGACGGGGAGGGTGAGTACGGAGAGTGAATTCTTGGATTACGCCCCCCATCTGAACGGCCTTATGATGTAGCCTGGATGAAGCGGTGTCTATTCCGTGGGTATGGAACCCGGATTCCGTTGCACTCCATCCAGGCTACACCAACTTGGGTGAGGTAGAGCGCAATCCGGGGAGTCGGAGTGTGGATTAGGTTACCCCTTCCGAACAGTCTTACTATGTAGCCTGGATGAATCGGTGTCTATTCCGTGGGTATGGATCCCGGATTCCGTTGCACTCCATCCAGGCTACACCAGTTTGGGTAGGGTAGAGCGTAATCCGGGGAGTCGGAGTGTGGATTAGGTTCCCCCCTTCCGAACAGTCTTACTATGTAGCCTGGATGAAGCGGTGTCTATTCCGTGGGTATGGACCCCGGATTCCGTTGCACTCCATCCAGGCTACACCAACTTGGGTGAGGTAGAGCGTAATCCGGGGAGTCGGAGTGTGGATTAGGTTCCCCCCTTCCGAACAGTCTTACTATGTAGCCTGGATGAAGCGGTGTCTATTCC
>NZ_JBSYOQ010000014.1:0-42077 GCF_058244645.1 Candidatus Thiodiazotropha sp. AKAK3 | reverse complement strand
TCGCCACCATACTTGGCCGCCTGGACTGTTGTGATGGCCGCCGTCAGCGTGGTCTTGCCGTGGTCTACGTGACCAATCGTGCCCACATTGACATGCGGCTTTGTGCGTTCGAATTTTTCCTTGGACATGAGTTTCTCTCCAGGTTCTCTATTTATTGTATAAAGACAAATTCGCGCGCTTCCGCACGCCGTTCAATATTTGGAGCCCAGAAGCAGATTTGAACTGCCGACCTCACCCTTACCAAGGGTGTGCTCTACCAACTGAGCTATCTGGGCAAATTTTCATCACCTAAAGTCTATATAGGTCACAACACAGCAACTCGACCGTCGGCACAGAACAAACGGCGATACCGCCACGCAGTACGCCGTCGATTGGCCAATCAAACTAAATTGACCTAAGATAATCAATGGAGCGGGTGATGGGAATCGAACCCACGTATTCAGCTTGGAAGGCTGAAGTTCTACCATTGAACTACACCCGCGCAGCCAAGCGACGCGTCGCTCACCATAACCGCTACAAACCAACACAGCAGAGGATAGAAGGTTGCTCCCAGCCTCCGACCCTTTGCCCTGAGGGCATTGCGCCAAGCACTTTATAATCCAAAAGTCGCTTTAGGCGCCACTACTAACGAACCAACTCAGGTTCGCATCCTCCCTCTGCTCTACAGCACGGAAGGATATATCGAGATGCAGGATAATAAAAACCTCATTCTCAATGTTACCTGGTGGAGGGGGGAGGATTCGAACCTCCGAAGGCTGAGCCGTCAGATTTACAGTCTGATCCCTTTGGCCACTCGGGAACCCCTCCTAGCGAGAGCCGGGCATTCTGACGCCAAGCCTTGCCAAAGTCAATAAACATTTCAAACATTTTTTTGTCTACTTCATAGACCTGTTCAGAATTAAGGCTTGCAGCCAGTGTCATTTACATTTCTACTAGAGCCTAGTGTACCTCGTCATAGACTCTGTACCATTCAGCGAGTCTGGAAGGGGTTAGCCGCTAGGCATGCCTCGCAGGGAATGGCCCCTCCCTTGCCAAGAGGCATAACGCCGCGGATAACCCCTTCCAGGCTCGCCCGGAGGGAGCCGCCCCAATACGCCAGCTCTGCGTTGTGGCTCTTGTAAAGGGCCTGCCATTCCCTGCGAGCCGCGCCTTGATCTGACGTATTGGGGCGGCTCTGAATGGTACAGAGTCTATGACGAGGTACACTAGAACAGTAAACCCGACGAATTACAGCGCATTGAAGGCGCATGAAATCAGCGAACAAAATGAATAGAGCCACCATCTTAATCTGCCTGCTTCTTTCTGCCTGTGCCGGCAACCCAAACCTCAATGCGCCCAGCTCATCTGCCCCGGTAGAAACTGAGAAGAGTTCAAAGCTGACAGAACAGACTTCAGATTCGCTGACAAACGACCTCGTCTACCACACTCTGGCCAGTGAAATTGCAGCCCAACGGGGTAAGCAGCCTATGGCTTTCGAGCATGCGCTGCAGGTTGCCAGGGAGTCGAGAGATGCCATGTCTGCAGAACGCGCTACCAGCCTTGCGCTGCAAGCCAATCTTCCAGATGAGGCGCTGACCGCAGCCAAGCTGTGGATGGAAATAGATCCGGATGAGCTTAAGGCCTACCAAATTGCTGCCATCATCAATATTCGCGCTGAGCAAATGAACGAGGCCATTACTCAGCTTCAAAAGGTAATAAAAATTGCCAACAAGAATGGCCAATCAGGCTACGTACAGGCGGCAGCCATCGCCGAAAAATCCGGGAATCCCAATAAATCCCTGGCGATAATGCAGCAACTGATTCCTCAGGATACAGATTCCAGCCAGGCGCTTTACGCCCTCGCCCTGGTTGCCAATCACGCCAAACAACGTGAATTAGCTCTTGGATATATTGAGAAATCCCTCCTGATCGACCCTAAATCCACACAAAGCCTGGTGCTTAAAGCCCATACATTGATTGCGTTAAAACAGGATCAAAAGGGGGTCGAATTTCTTAAACAAGCCGTCCAGGATCAGCCTGACAACATCAAACTTGGACATGCATACGCAAGAGTACTTCTGGAGGTTAATCAACCTGAAGCCTCACTGCAGCAGTTTCTGAAGCTCCATCAACTGGCACCGGATAACAGCGATTTCACTTTCTCACTCGGCATGATCTACATGCAGCTCGACCAATATGACGAGGCATCAAACTATCTATCAAAACTGACCAAAAACAGATCTAAACGTAATGAGGCCAATTTTTACCTGGGGGCTATCGCTGAAGAGCAAGAAGCAGTTGAAAGCGCCCTCGATCGCTATAGCCGCGTTGAAGGAAAGCATTTAGCCGATGCCCAGGTACGCATCGCTAAAATTCTCTCCGATCAAGGCAATCTCAAACAGGCCAGAGAGACACTGCAGCGCCTGCGGGTAAACCAGTCACGTGATCAGCTAAAATTCTACATGATAGAGGCAGAGTTACTGCGAGAGGCACGTGACTACGCCTTAGCACATGAGGTTTACACTAAGGCTCTTGGCCGATTTGCAGACAACATAGAGCTGCTTTATGCCCGCGGACTCAATGCTGCCGACCTGAAACGGGTCGACCTGCTGGAGCAGGATCTCCGCAAGATCCTTGCAACTCAACCCAAACATGCTGACGCCTTGAATGCACTGGGTTACACCCTGGCGGATCAAACTGACCGACTCGATGAGGCAAAAGAGTATATTCAGATGGCACTTTCACTGAAACCGGACAATCCTGCGATTTTGGATAGTATCGGCTGGGTTGAGTACCGTCTCGGCAATTATGAAGCCGCTCTGGCTCATCTTGAAAAGGCGGCTGAAATCAGCCCTGATGCTGAAATCGCATCCCATCTGGGAGAAGTGCTATGGGTCATGGGGCAACAGCAACGTGCTCTTGAAATCTGGGATGCGGCAAATGAGAGAGAGCCTGATAATCGTTTTATCAGACCCGCCATGATGCGCCTGGGTGTTGAAAACTAGATTCAGACAACTCTGTGTCAACTCATCCGAAGCACTCCCCGGATTTTTTAAGCTGTCCGGCCCCCGCAAAACTCAATCTGATGCTACGCATTACAGGCAGAAGGGCTGATGGTTACCACAACCTGCAGACAGTATTTCAATTCCTAGACCACTCTGACCAGCTCGATTTTCATCTGCGCAGTGACGCAGAGATTCACCTATCCGATAACCTGCCTGGTGTCACAAAGGAGCAAAACCTCTCTTTTCGGGCTGCTAAAATCTTACAAAACCTGAGTAAAACACCATTTGGAGCAGACATTTACCTGCGGAAGTCCCTGCCTATAGGGGGGGGACTCGGTGGCGGCAGTTCAGATGCAGCAACCACGCTGGTCGCTCTGAATCGACTTTGGGATATAAATTTAAGCAATCAACAGCTAATGGATATCGGACTCTCCCTGGGTGCTGATGTGCCCATCTTCATCCATGGGCATGCAGCCTGGGCAGAAGGAATTGGTGAGAAAATCACAGACATAGAGCTCCCGGAGAGCTGGTTTTTGGTGATACATCCCCCTTGTCACATCTCCACAGCGGAGATATTCGGACAACCTGATTTGACACGCCACTCACCCCGCATCAAAATACGCGCCTTTCTAGATGGCAACAAACAGAATGACTGCCTGCCCGTAGTCATCAGACGCTACCCTCAAGTAGCAAAGGCAATGGATTGGCTTAATCGGCATGCCGATGCACGACTGACGGGTACAGGGGCATGCTTATTTGCAGAATTCGCTGAACGGCGAGAGGCAGATGAGATGCTGGATCGGCTTCCTACCGATCTCACGGGTTTTGTTGCTCAGGGGCTTAACAGCTCCCCATTGCTGGACATGTTCCAGAAAGAAAAGAGTTAATTGGGGCGTCGCCAAGCGGTAAGGCACTGGGTTTTGATCCCAGCATGCGTAGGTTCGAATCCTGCCGCCCCAGCCATTTCTCTGCAAACCATTTTCACGACAGAGGATTAGTACCGTGCCATCCAACGCCATGACGGTCTTCTCGGGCAATGCCAACTCAGCACTCACTGCCGAAATCGTGAGTCATCTCAATCTCCCACTGGGTAAGATGCAAGTGGGACGATTCAGCGATGGCGAAGTCATGGCTGAGATTCATGAGAATGTTCGAGGCCGCGATATTTTCATCGTTCAACCGACATCCGCGCCCACTAATGAAAACCTGATGGAGCTACTGGTGATGATCGACGCTATGCGCTGGTCATCTCCCGACCGCATCACCGCGGTCATCCCATACTTCGGTTATGCCCGTCAGGACAGACGTCCACGCTCTGCCAGGGTGCCGATTACTGCCAGACTGGCAGCCAAGATGATCGCTACCGCTGGCGCTGATCGCGTATTGACTGTCGACCTCCATGCAGACCAGATTCAGGGTTTTTTCGATATCCCAGTCGACAATGTCTATGCTTCCCCAATCCTGCTGGGAGATGTGTGGCGCCAAAAGCACCCAGATATTGTTGTTGTCTCACCCGATGTTGGTGGTGTAGTGCGAGCCCGGGCACTGGCAAAACGTCTGGATGATGCAGATCTTGCAATTATCGACAAACGTCGTCCTCAGCCCAATGAAGCCAAAGTAATGAACATCATCGGTAAGGTCGAGGGCCGCAGCTGCATCCTCATCGATGACCTGGTGGACACAGCCGGCACCCTTTGTCAGGCAGCCAACGCCTTGAAGGATCATGGTGCGGCGAAAGTGGTTGCCTACTGTACCCATCCTGTACTATCTGGCCCTGCAGTTACAAATTTGAGCAACTCTCAGCTAGATGAGTTGGTGGTCACCAATACAATCCCTCTATCGGAAGAGGCAAAGCAGTGTAGTGTTATACGTCAGGTATCGATTGCTGAACTGCTCGCTGAAACCATGCGCCGTGTCTCAAATGAAGAGTCGGTCAGCTCTCTATTCATCGACTGAACAGTACCCGACGCTCAGACCTGCACCAATCAAATCCCCCGATCCTTTAGTCAGTTGCCAGACCGGGCAATTGAGGAGCTATCTATGATCCAGTTCCATGACGAAGATATTGATGCGGAGATCAATCGGGCAAAACCAGCTTATAACGGAAGACTGAAAACCGCCACTGTCGCCAAACAGTGGCGGTTTTCTATTTTGGGGCTGGAAATTCTGGCCAATCCTGATAGAATCGCGCGTCCGCTGTCAATGCAGCGGTGGTGCTGCTTGGTCGCGAAGCGGCATCCCTATTGACCTAACAGATACGGAGAAAACCATGTCTGCCAGTTTTGAAATCAACGCCCAGTTGCGGAGCGATAATGGGAAAGGTGCGAGCCGCCGCCTGCGTCGCGCCGGCCTGATCCCAGGCATCGTCTATGGTGCACACAAGGATCCAACCCCGATCTCCCTGCAGCACAATGAAATTGTCCATTCGCTCGAGAATGAGGGTTTCTACTCGAACCTGCTCTCTCTGAAAATTGATGGCAAGGAAGAGACTGTTGTATTGAAAGATCTGCAGCGCCATCCAGCAAAGCCTTTCCTGCTGCATGTGGATTTTCAGCGGGTACAGGCTGACGAGAAGATTCGCCTGCATGTACCGATACACTTCATCAATGAGGCGACCTGCCCCGGCGTCAAGTCCGGCGGACAAGCCAGCCATGTGATGACTGACATGGAGATCAGCTGTCTGCCTAAGGATCTGCCCGAATTCATCGAGATTGATCTGGGCAACCTGGAACTTGGGGCTGTTCTGCATGCTTCTGAAGTTAAATTCCCTGATGGTGTTGAGTTGATCACCCATGAAGGTAATGAAGATCCTATCATCGTGACCATTCACGCCACCCATAAGGGTGAAGATGAGGAATCTGCTGATTCTGAAGAAGGTGAGGAAGGTACAGAATAGACCTGTACCCCAAGGGGGGGCATCCCCCCTTCTCTCCCCAAAGTACACCTCCCATGTCATCCCAACCTATTAGGCTCATTGTCGGTCTCGGCAACCCTGGCCCAGACTACGATCTAACACGCCACAACGCTGGCTTTTGGTTTGTCGACAAACTTGCAGATCAACATCACCAACCCTTCCGAATGGAATCGAGACACCATGGTCAGGTCTGTAAATTGAACCTGCATGGTGAAGAGGTAAGATTGTTAAAGCCGACCACTTTCATGAACAGAAGCGGACAGGCACTTTCAAGTCTGGCCAACTACTTTCGGATTGACCCAAATGAGATTCTGGTTGTCCATGATGAACTTGACCTGGCACCAGGAGAGGTTCGCCTTAAAACCGGGGGCGGTCACGCTGGACACAATGGCCTGAGGGATATCATGAGTGCCCTGGGAAATCGTAATTTTCACCGCTTACGAATCGGCATTGACCACCCAAATGACCGTGCTGCTGTGGTCAATTATGTACTCGGCCGCCCATCAAAAGCCGATAGAGAGTCCATCGATCAGGGGATCGACAAGGCAATCGACTGCCTGCCAGTGATCCTGCAAGGGGAACTCCAAAAGGCGATGAATCAACTGCATAGCAGCCGATAACATACTCAAGCTGCTGTTTAAAAAGAGAAATCACTCTATTCTCTTTGAAACAGAAACCGCTTTGCACTCGGCCACTTGCCTTAGACTGGCTATATATTATGAAATGCTTATAATGGCATTGAATGATTTCCGAGTTTCAGAGTATGTTTTTCAATGGTTAGAGTCTTCACAACATTTTGGCTGCTTATTCTCACCACTTCAGGGACGTTGGCTGGTGATTCCGCAAAGGAAGCGCTTGAATTGTTACAAAAGACAGAAGCGCTTATGCGTTCAGAGGGTACCGTTGCTGAGTACCGCATCGACATCCTGCGCCCGGACTGGCAAAGAACCATGACCTTTCGCAGCCATGATGATATGCGTGATAATCGCTTTCGCATGGAGATACTCTCACCCCGGAAAACCAAGGGAACGGTATTTCTTAAGGTGGACAATGTCCTTTCTATGTATCTACCCAAACTTCGTCGTCAGATCAAAATCTCCCCCGCAATGATGCAAGACCCCTGGATGGGTTCTGATTTCAATAACCAGGATCTGCTGGAAACTGACACGATGATCGACGGGCATACACATCAAATCATCGATCAGCAGGGTGAGGGTGACGACGCCATCATTACCATTGAATCTATCCCGGCCCCTGAGACCACAGTTACCTGGAAAAAACTGATCAGACGCATTCGTGGGGATGGCATTCCTCTGGATATGGCTTACCATTGTAAGAAAAGGGTCAAACGCATGATGGTGTTTGACCAGATAGAGGAGATGGGAGGAAGGGTGATACCAACACGATGGACCATGCAACCCCAGGATGGAGAAGGAAAAAGCACAATTATCACCCTACAATCCATACAGTTCGACATACCGCTGGAACCACAGCTCTTTTCACCTATGCAAAAACAATAGGCTGAAGAGCACCTGTGGCGGAAAGCTGACCGAGATTATCTCTTAGGGCCTGTTAACAAAGACCAGGCAGTGGATTGCCTACTCGATGTCATCGTTCAACACCAATCTATTAACCATGGCACTGCGAAATCTTGTGGGGCACCCTCGACGTACCCTGCTGACTGCAGGTGCTATTTCTGTCGGCCTTGCTTCATTGATCTTCCTTTGGGGATTCAATGAGGGTCTTCACCGAAACATGCTCGGCAATTTTCAGAAAGCAATCATCGGTACTCTACAAATACACCGTGAAGGCTTTTTTCAACAACCCAACCTCTCACTGGCTATCCCCAATGCTGATAGAGTCTCCAACGCTCTTGAGAGTGCTGGCGTTGAAAACTACAGTCAGCGACTGGAATCATTTGGCCTGGCGGCTTCGGATAGCACCACCCAAGGGGTGATGCTGATCGGCATGGATCCAGTCAATGAAACAAGAGTTACCGAACTTAATAGACGAATCGGCATTGGCCGCTTTCTACAACCGGATGACAGTTACACACTAATACTTGGTGCAACGACAGCAAACAACCTGCAGGTCAATCTCGGAGATGAGGTAATCATAATCGGCTATGACCGATATGGTGCAATGATCGCTGAATCATTCACTCTGGTTGGCATCATCACCAGTGGTGAAATGGGCCTTGATAAGGGTATGGCCATCACCAGCCTTGCAACGCTCCAGGAGATGGTAGATATGCAAGCACGTGTGACAACCTTTGTGATCAATATCGATGAGAAACTGCTTCCCGAGTTGATTACAAATCTTAATCTTGCGCTATCCGACGAAAATCTAGAGATCATGCCCTGGTATATTATGTTTCCGGTAATGAAGGAGTGGGTTACTCTGCACAATGGTTTTCTCTTCCTCTTCCTTGGGGTTGTACTCTTTATTGTCTTGGCCGGAGAGTTGAATACCTTACTGTTATCCATGTTGGATAGAACCCGGGAATTCGGGATTCTGATGGCCATCGGTACTACCCGTCGACAGATTGCGCTGTTGATGATGACTGAGGCGGGGATCATCGGTATTTTAGGTATTCTGCTTGGAATCCTGCTCGGGTATACCCTAATTTCAATCACAGGAATGGTCGGCATTGATCTCTCAATTCTACTTGGATCGACCTCTCGATTTTATGTCGACCCATTGATCTATCCCCATTTAAAACTTGACCATCTCGGCATCACTGCCAGTGCCATTTTCTTCGCCTCTATCCTCTCCAGCATCTACCCAGCCTGGCGAGCCAGCCTGCTTCAGCCAGTCGAGGCAATTCGAAATGGTTAGCCGAACACGCCTCGGGCCTCTGACCTATCTTGCACTGGCATATCGTAATTTATTACGAAACCGCCGACGTACAACCATCACCTTGTTGACCATGATTTTTGGTATCGCCACATTGACCCTACTGAGTGCGCTCAATGATGGTTGGCTGAGCCAAATGAAGACCAACTTTATTCTTAGCTTTACCGGGCATGTTCAAATCCACGCTAAAGGGTTCGAAGTTTCACAAAATCTGCGCGATCAAATTTCAAATCCGGAGGAGATCACCCGATTCATGGAGTCCTATCCGGAAATTTTCGGCTGGACTGAACGCATTCGAACTTCAGGACTTGCTTCAGTCAGCGGCAGCAGCGCCGGCGTGCAAATCATGGCCACTGATCCAGAGCAGGAGACATGGGTCACCTCCATGGATCAAAGTGTCAAATCGGGTCGCTGGCTGCAGCCAGGTATGACAAATGACCTGCTATTAGGCCTGACCATCGCTCAAAATCTAGGTGCTGAATTAGGTGACCGGGTAGTTCTCATGACTCAGCGCCCCAGTGGCGAGATGATCTCTGAGGTCTTCTATTTAAGAGGAATATTGGAGACAGGGGCACCACAAATAGATCGTACCCTGGCATTGATCACCCTTAAGGGTGCGCAGCAATGGTTGCAGATGCAGCAGGCAGTTACCGATATCGTGATAAGAGCAGACGAACACCATCAGACTGATAAACTATATCGTCTATTCGCCCAACAACTATCTGAGAACACCTATGAAATCATGCCCTGGCAGGAGCTTGATCCAATGGTCAGACAGTGGCTCGAATTCAGTGACGCCTATGGATTAGTGATCTTGATTGTTGTCATTGTGCTGGTACTCACTGAGATCCTCAACACCATGCTGATCTCCCTTCATGAACGCCAAAAAGAGTTGGGCGTAATGATCGCGATCGGTACCAAACCCTATCAACTCTTTTTTATGCTATTGCTTGAAGCTGTACTGTTAATCCTGATTGGCGCTATTTTGGGTTATCTTGTCGCAGGTCTTATAGTCTACGCGCTCGCTGATTCCGGCATAGACCTGACAGGTTACTCCAATGCCTTTGAATTTTTCTATATGGATCCGGTTATCCATCCCCAGTTGACCCAAAACTCAGCCATTAAAATTCTTCTGGCCTCCCTTACGGCTACACTACTTGCAGGTATCTACCCGGCATGGAAAGCCACTCGATTGTCACTTAGTCAGGCACTACGTATCCAATAGGTTGCCCATGTCAGAAGAAAACGCTACCACCATTATCCGAACCAGTGACCTGCATAAGTGCTACTGGGTAGGCACAATGCCCTACCCTGCACTTCACGGTATCAATCTGGAGATTAAAGCGGGTGAGTTCGTAGTGCTTGCCGGACGATCAGGATCGGGAAAAAGCACGCTATTGAATATTGTTGGCTCCTTGGAGTCTGCTGATCGTGGCAAGGTTGAAGTTCTGAACCAGGATATTCTTGGCATGACAGGGGATCAGCGCACCCAGTTTCGTCTTGACCATATCGGCTTTGTATTCCAGGCCTATAACCTGATTCGCGTATTGAGTGCTCGTGAAAATGTCGCTTATGTCTGTCAACTCCAGGGTAAAAGCAGACAGGAGAGTATGGAGATCGCCAACCATTGGCTGCATCAGGTAGAGATCGAACATCTGGGATACCGACGTCCCGATCAACTCTCTGGTGGACAGCAACAACGGGTTGCCGTTGCCCGTGCTCTTGCTACAGAGCCAAAAATAATTCTTGCTGATGAACCGACCGCAAACCTGGATTCAATAACCGGCAGACACCTGGTAGAGCTGATGCACTCATTGAATGAACGCCTGGGTACTACATTTCTGATTTCATCTCATGACCCGGATGTTAAGAGAGCAGCCAGCCGTTTGATCAAATTAAGCGACGGCTGCATTGTAAACGATTGGGATGAATCACCGAACCCACCTGCCTCACTAGCTATAACCTGTCCTGCACGTAATCTGCCATTCACTGAGCGTATGCGACTCTTTTTCAAACATCGCCGTAACCGACAAACAGAGCATAATAAAACTTCCAGACGATCCTGATATCTGCACTTGAGGGTTAGATATCAGCGGTCACCAGCATCGCAATATGGTCAATGCAGTAGACACATTATTTAACAGTGGTTGACTGATGTAGATACCCAGCAAGGTAGCCTGGATGGAGTGGAACGGAATCCGGGGTGCTCGGTGCGCTTAATCCCCTGGATTCCACTGCACTCCATCCAGGCTACGACATCTATGAATAGAGGATAGATCTCTTTCTCATCAGCAGGACAATAAAAAAGCCGGCATAAAGCCGGCTTGAAATCATACTGAGACTAAGCCCAGTTAACTTTTCTAGTTTTTATATTCACCAAATACAAATTTTGGTTTCAGCCAGGCTACCAGCATCGGCAATATGGTCAATGCGGTAACTACATCGATTAACAGTGCCTGACTGATGTAGATACCCAGTCCCCAGGTGTTTGCCAGATCAGTATTCAACAATGGGATAAAACAGCCCAAAAGCACAACCACAGAGATGATTACCGCCGAGCCGGTGGTATTCAGGGTGTTGACCAATGACTGCTGCCAGTTACCCGCTGTTGCCTGCATCTCCTCTTTGAGCCGGGACATCATGTAGATGCCGTAATCGATTCCCAACCCCATGGCGATACTCAGTGCCACTTGCAGATGGAATGCGAGATTACCCGACCAGTTTTGGATACTGGTCATGTAACCACCCAGGCCATATTGGGCGAATAAGGTGATGAACAGCAACACCATCAAAATACTGGAGATGATCAAGGAGCGGAAAATCAGAGCGGCAATAACGAATACAGCAGCTGCGGTTAACAGAGGTCCAGAGAGCCAGTTATCCACCGCCACCTCACGGGTAGCCTCTGTAGCACCGAGAAACCCGCCCAAGCCTGGTGTGACATAACCGGGGCCATCAACGGAGAGTTCATTGGTATCACCTGAGAGATCAGAAACAGGCCCTGAACGCAGGCCAAAGTTAACCTTCTGGAATCCTACATCATTTTTATGGTCTTCAATATATTGCTGAATATCCATCGTGACCTGGTGCGTCTCTACAGGATCCATGGTGTTGACAAAGCCCATCACCACACCTTCATTCCAATTCTTCATGACGAAGGAGTCCATATCCCCCTCTTCAGTCATTGTCTCCAATAGACCGTTGTAGAGCTGAACTATGTCATCACCACCCCTGTCATCATCCGGATCGATAGAACGAAGTTTTGCTGAGGTTGGGATATATAGATCTTTAACATCCGGTTGCTCTCCCGGTTCCGCAGTCAACAGCATATTTACCAAACGAATATATTGTGCATAAGATCCGGTAAAACCGATAAATGGATGGGCTCTCATCCACTCTTCGAGGGCCTCTATATCAGCCAGGACATCTGCCTGATTGAAAATGCCCTGAGCACCGCATGGATCTGGATCCCAACATCCCAGTTCAGCCTTGGCTCTCTCACACTGTGCGATCTTCTCTAGTGGATCCTCTATGTCATAGATCTCCTCAGGAAAATAGGTCTCAACACAGAGTTCAGCCGTTGGCTCCTTGCCACGAATCGGAATAGAGACCGAAATCACACCAGGCATGATATCGTTCAGACGCTCGATATGCTGAATGGTTATCGACTTTTCCTTAAAGGCGGCGCGGGAGTAGTTAATACCCTTCTCCACACCTGGCATCAGATCTTTACTGGTGCCGTTCAGAATATCTGTCTCGTAGACAGACCAACCCATGATCGCCACAACAATGCCAATAGGAATCAATTTTCCTGGGCCGGTTAGCAGCCCGGAGATAAAACCACCAACCTTTGATTCCCATGCATGCTCGTGCCCCGCTTTAGTCTCACTTGAACTACACGGAAAGGTCATCATCAGCAGCGGTATGAGGGTCGTGGTGGTGAACAAAAGAGTCAGCATACCGAACATGCCGAAATAGGCGTATGCCTTGTAAAACGAGATATCCACCGTGGCAAGGGTCGCAAAACCGACCATATCGGTAACGATAGACAAGCTTGCAGGCACGATTGTATGGGATATGGAAACCCTTGCAGCGGATTCACAACTGCCTGATGCAGCCTGCTCCTGCATAAACCGCCGGGTTACCTGAACGGAGTGACCAATACCAATGGCCAGAAGCAACATTGGGGTCAATACCATCATGGTAGTAAGTTTAAATGCAGAAAAACCCATCAGCCCGAGTGTCAGTATAATGGTTGCACTGACACCAATAATCGGAAACAGGGATCCTCTCCAGTTACGGAATTCAAACCAAAGCGCGGCAATAACAATCGCAAAGGAGATGACAAACAGCCACCATTTATTCACCAGATCGGCCAACATCCAGGCCAGGAAGTAGGGCTCACCTGCGACCAAGACTTCGAATCTCTCATCCTCACTATACTCATCCATCATGGCGCGAATTTCACGCACCCAGGGCAGATAGATCTCCTTAACATCATCGGTATAGTCGCCAATGATGTAGAGGGACTTGGCAGTACAGTTTTTGGAATCCTTATCCTTGAATTCACACTTATTCCCTTCAGCATCCTCGAAACCGATCAACATCGGCCCTATTACAGGATTGTTTTCCACACCATCTTTCAGAAAAACAAGCTGCTGCTCCGCTTTTTCCGCTTCACTGCTGATGCCCTCGGTCGGTATCAGGCGTTTGAATACCAGACCATTCTCATCAGCACCCATGTATTTGATCTTTTTCGCAGCTATATCAATAAAGTTGGACTCACGGGCAGTGGGTAGATTCACCAAACGATTGTGTATCTCTTGAACCTTATTAACAAACCAGCCTTTGTAAACATCACCTTCGTTGATCCGCAAGGTGAAAACCATCAGGTTTCCCATGCCGAAGTTGTGCTCTGCATAGAGATTGGTTGCCACGTAGCGATTACTGGGAGGTAATAGCGTGTCTGGATCGTTGCGCATATCCAGATTTTTTATCTGCAGGGCAGCCACAATAGTGACCACCAGAAGGATCAGCATCAGAGGCCAACGGAATTTTATGACAAAATCCGCGTAGCGCTCAGCCATAGAGTTATTAGTTTGATTATTAGATGCAGAGCCGCTCATGGCCCATACTCCTCGATATCTCTGCGATTTGGCAGGCGCCCGCACAGACAAGTGCGAACGCCTGCTTCCGAAGGGTTAACTCAAGTAACTCCGTTAGAAATTACTCAAAGATCCATTTCAGACCCACTTGGAAGTTAGAGGAGTCTCTGAACTGGCCAAAGGTAGTGTTTTCATCACCCCAATAGTTGTTCCACTCCACTGAAGCAAGCAAGGTATCGGTGAAGGTATACTCCACATCGAAGCGATTCCACTTGCCGCCCCCTTCTTCGTAGATAAAGATATTGTTCCAACGATGTTCCTGAGACTCGCCGAAAGGTTTGGAGAAAAAGATTGAATAGAACTCTTTATCTTCGTAACCCTTTTTCAAGCCATTCGCCAGATTCATTGTTGCAAAATCGGCGGTATAGCGGCTGCAATCCATGGTTACACCAGTTTGAGTCCGGCAGGTATCCGATTCTTCAATAAAGTCGAGATTGCGGAACTGAATAAATTGACCGCTCACCAGCAGATTGGTGGCTACTGTAATATCTGCACCAATGACATACTTAAAGTAGTCAGCATCTTCCATTTTCAGCGCATTGGTCAGATCACCGATACTCAGCAGAAACTTATCGATGACAGGCTGCTTCTCACCTTCATCGTAAAGAAACTCGCCTCTGAGCACTAATGGCACATCACCCACTTCCAGCGCATAATCGAATGAAGAGCCGATACTGTTGACTCGATGCAAGGTTTCAGTGAAACGCAATGTCGGCGCACCGGTTCCCATGGCAATCGGATCATTGAATGGGTTGCCATCAGCCAGGGCTGGCAATACAGCACTTGGATCCAATGCACCGGCATAGTTACCTGCACTGTCGTGAGCCAAAATGGTAGTCGCATTACCAGCTTCCCAATTCGCTCTGGCCTCATCTCTTGACAAACTGTTGGCTACATCAGGAACGAAGGTGTCATTCTGCTGTGGACCAGGTGTGCCATTGGTATCAAAAAACAGTGTTGGCGCACGCTGTACGATCAACTCATCCCCTGCCGCATTATGCCAACTCAGGTCGATATCAGGATTACCGCCATAGTGGTAGAAATAGTTAACAGACCAGTTCAAACCACCATCGGTAGAGTTTCTAAAACGAAATCCACCATTCACATCACTGTCATCGGGATAGTCTCTGACCCACTCAGTTTCGAATCCAGTCAAACCACCAGCTGCAGTGAAACTGGTAAAAGTATTGAATGTGGCAAAGGTCGCATTTGACATATATTCAAATGCTGAGGTGGCCGCTTGCGGCTGCCAGGTCACTTCAGTTGGATCTAACGGTGTCAGGCCGGTAATGGGCATCAGGTTGGTTTCGCCATAGTTACCGTTGGGATCATTAACACCTGGCGGGAAACCTGGTTGTCCAGTAAATCCGAACTGAGTAAATGCATTCAGTAACAGCCAACCTGGAGCGGCTAAAGGATCGGTAGGAACCGTCGGATTTAGAAGGCCGGGAGTAGTCTGAGCATCCCAGAAATTACCTGCAAAGCCGTCTACGGTTAAACCGGCAAACAGGTTAAGACCCACCGGTAATGCACTACCGCCAGTGAAACCGCCACCCATTGCGGCGCCGTTGAATGTCGCAGCCACATTACTCAATGCAGGAGCTATATTGTAGAAGCCATTTACCTTGCCACTGATCGTCTCCACACCTTTCATGAGGAATGGATGTCCAGCATCGCCATCGGAATTGAGGCCTGGAATCTTGTTCTCTTCAACCTGGGATACAATCAGCTGAATATTGCTGCTGTCACCAATATTGCGCTCTGCATTGATCATCCAGATCGGTATGCGGGAGTCTTCCATGGCATTCTGGTTAAGTTCACGAAAATCAGATGGATTGATGATATCCAGTAGCTTGATACCATCAGCAGTTCCCCATACCACCTGTTGTTTACCAAGTCGTAAATCCCAATCGAACACAGAGGTGTCCATGTAGAGCTCACGAAGGTAGTCGTGTTGCGTATAGAGTCGATGCCCTTTGTAGTCGTCGTTCACGCCTTCAGTGTCATAGATAAAATTCAGATCAGCATGCCAGGTAATTGAGTCGCCGACATAACCGTTCACGAAGACTCGTGCTGAGTTTTCAAACTTCAGCAGATCCCCTTTATCGTGCCCCTCTTGATCCAGCATGGTATCGGCTTCGCCCGTGAGCTGACCATCTCTGGTAAAGACTGATGTCTCATTTTTCAAATAGCCGCTAATCTCTACTTCAGCGACGGCCGCACTGGGTACGACCAAGGCAAGCAGGATAGACTGATACAACTTACAGCGTTTGAACATGAATGCTTCCTCCCGGATTCACTGCTGCACAGTACCTCTTCCTTTGGCCTGTCGCGCGCAATGATGGTGTTGGCTGACTTATGCTGGTCAGCCGTATAACGTGGAAACACCCGAATAGTCGGGTGTTTCGATTTTTTTAATTAGCGTTTTATTTTTCTCAGGGTCTTTTCAGACCAATAGTCTGCCTGCCAAGGTTGATCGTATTGAACGATCTCTCTGGGAATAACAGCCCAGGTCTCATGGCCTGACTCAAAGGTCTTACCGTACCAATAGCCCCAGTATTGAGCACGAGGATCGTCCAATCCCAGGGATTGCCAATCCCTATCGATCACTTTTACCTTTTTATCCCCTTTAAAATACTCGGTGCGGTAGTCAGCGTAGGTCTTTGTATCGACATAGCTGATGCGATGATCGTACCACCAGCTCTCACGCTTGGTTTGACTCTTCAGTTTATAAACCTCTTTGCCTTTGTGGTCACATGCCGCTTCTGGCGGACTAGGCAGATATTTGTTTTTAGACTCAGCTTTATCGATCGCACCCAGACAATCACTAAAGGTATCGGTACCCAACAATTCATGTGTTTCATCTTTAGGCTTGCGCAGTGTCACATCACCGAAAGTAAAATCGGTACCACCCCAGGCATCATCGTGTGCAGGTTCAGCGAAACGACGGATCTTTCTCAGTGCCGGCAACCAGATTGAGTAGGATTGGCTCTTATTGTCATCAACGTAGTCGGTAATCAACATACCGGTACCCTTCAACTTACCGGAACGGAATATGGCTATATCCTGCCCGTTAATAGCACTGTCGGCATAATCGTTGTTGAGGTAACGCTCTACAGTAATGGTGGTGGGCTTACTGCCAGCGGACTTGTTGAGGATCACTGTAATTTTACCCGGAATTGCCCGATTGCTTCTTTTCGGATCTTTGTTGTTATTGGTGATACCGAAGTTCTTCAAGGAATAGAAATGGTTGACGAAGTAGACCTGATTTGCGATCTCATCTGCACTAGGCGAACCTGACGGAATGGGTAGATCTTTTGCGACACCGGCCAGTAGAGAACCTGAGAAAAATAACCCGGCAGTGGCCGCTGCGTAGACAAACTTACGCATCTGCATATTGAATCCTCCTACAAATGGGCGGCCTTTTTGAAGCCCAACCGCCCTATTTATTAAATTTTAAGTGTTTCTTATGAGCGAGCTTTATTGAGACTTTATATTAATAACAGAGATCGCATTACTTTAGCAATGCGGGTAATCCACAACCCCCTCTGCAGATAGCCATATAATCGTTTTTTTTGCTGCAGCCTCGACATTTATCTACTGTTCGATGACTCGCAAGCTATCCGCTAGCTCTGCTAGCTAAAGAAGCATAGTCTATTTCAGACACCTTTTCCCTTTGCCTCAAATAAGCATTTTTTATTGCTAACAGCATGACTCCTGATTCTTAAGATTAACTTAAGGGCACAGATACCAATTTCGGCTGACTTCCATTGTAGCCTGTGATCAGCATACTGCATCAATCTACGTCCAATTTACACCCTGCAATACTCTATTTATCTACTCTTTAAGCCAGGATCGCAGCAAATTAATGCAAATGCAGGGGTAATCTTGTAAGTATAGCCCTAAGCTATAGAACAATCCGAATTCCTAAATTCAGTCACCACTACTCGAAAAAACGAATTAAACTTGAATTTAACCCTTTGATATAACAAAATTTCCAATCCACTAGACTGCGCACCCTTTTATATGTCGATACTTGCCCTTGGACTCAACCATAAAACCGCCCCTGTGGATATCAGGGAGAAGGTTACCTTTGGGCCTGATATCATTGCTGGCGCTTTGCGTAGTCTGCAGGAAAATCCGGCGGTAAATGAGACGGTCATTCTCTCCACCTGCAATCGCACCGAAATCTACTGCATCCTCAATGAGGAAGACCATGAGCCTCTCGCCGACTGGATAAGCCGCTTTCATGGCCTCTCCAACAGTCGGGTGCAGCCCTATCTCTACAACCATTTTGGCCTGGATGCGGTAAAACACCTGCTGAGGGTCTCCTGTGGCTTGGATTCTCTTGTTCTCGGAGAGCCACAGATACTCGGCCAGGTCAAAGCAGCCTATCAGACCGCAACAGATGCTGGCACCACTGGCAAACTGCTCTACAAGCTGTTTCAGCACGCTTTCTCTGCAGCAAAACAGATCCGTACAGACACGGCAATCGGAAATAGCCCTGTATCTGTTGCTTTTGCCGCTGTCAGCCTGGCTAAACAGATCTTCAGTGACCTCTCGGAACAGACGGCACTCCTTATCGGTGCCGGCGAGACCGTAGAACTGGCAGCTCGACATCTGAACCAGAACGGTATCGGCCGTATCATCGTCGCAAATCGCACAGTAGAGAAGGCACACACGCTGGCCTCTCAGTTTGATGGCTATGCCATCGCATTGACAGAGCTCAGCAATCATCTGTCTGAGGCGGACATCGTCATATCATCCACAGCCAGCCCGCTGCCGGTGCTTGGGAAAGGCACCGTTGAGAGCGCTCTGAAGGAGCGAAAACATCGCCCCATATTCATGGTCGACATTGCCGTTCCCCGTGATATTGAGCCAGAAGTCTCTGATTTAAGTGATATCTATCTCTACACCGTGGACGATCTGGATGAGGTTATCCAGGAAAACATGCGCTCTCGGGAAGAGGCTGCAGAACAGGCAGAAGAGATTATCGAACAGTATGTGGATGACTATATGGGTTGGCTGCGCTCACTGGATGCGGTAGAGCTGATCCAGGACTATCGCTGTTATGCTGAGCAGGTTCGCGACGAGGTCATGCAGAAAGCCCTGCAGCAGCTTGCCAAGGGTAAAACACCTGAAGAGGCGTTGCGTTTCATAGCCCATACACTGACCAACAAACTGCTACACACCCCCAGTACACAAATGCGACAAGCCGGATTCAACGGCCAAATCGAACTACTGGATGCCGCCAACACACTATTCCAAATCAAGAAAACAGACGACAAACCATGAAGCCATCACTCCGCGGCAAGCTGGATCAGATCGCAGAACGTTTTGAAGAGATCACAGCGCTGATGGCTGATCCAGAGATCCAGAGCAATCAGAACCAATTCCGGGATCTTGGGCGGGAGTACGCCCAGCTGGAACCTGTGGTCGTGACTTTCCGTGAGTATGTTGCAGCCGAAGAGGATGTGGAAGCTGCCAGGGAGATGCTCTCTGATCCAGAAATGGCCTCCTTGGCGAAAGAGGAGATCGCTAGCGCTGAGAGCGCCAGGGAACGCCTTGAACCAGAATTACAACTGCTGCTGATTCCTGCCGACCCCAATGATCAACGCAATGTCTTTCTTGAAGTACGCGCCGGCACAGGGGGTGCCGAAGCCGCCCTGTTTGCCAGCGACCTGCACCGCATGTACCTGCGCTATGCAGAGTCGCAGAATTGGCAAACAGAGACCATCAGCGAGAGCCTAGGGGAACATGGCGGCTTCAAAGAGATCGTCTGCCGTATCAGCGGCAGTGCAGTCTATTCCCGTTTGAAGTTTGAATCTGGCACCCACCGGGTGCAACGGGTACCCGAAACCGAATCACAAGGGCGCGTCCACACATCAGCTTGCACCGTTGCCATTCTTCCCGAAGTCGAAGAGGTGGATGATGTAGAGATCAACACCAATGACCTGCGAGTCGATACCTATCGCGCCTCTGGTGCAGGAGGACAGCATGTCAATAAAACAGACTCTGCAGTCCGCTTAACCCATCTGCCGACAGGCATTGTTGTGGAGTGTCAGGACGAACGCTCTCAACACAAAAACAAGGCTCGTGCCATGTCCCTGTTACAGGCCAAACTACTCTCTCAGGCCCAGCAAAAGATCGCCACTGAGCAGGCAAGCTCACGTAAACTTCAGGTAGGTAGTGGTGACCGTTCTGAGCGCATCCGTACCTACAATTTTCCACAGAACCGTCTCACCGACCACCGTATCAATCTCACGCTCTATAAGCTTGACGAGGTGATTTCCGGGGCACTGGATCAGGTAGTCGAACCCCTGCTGAGAGAGCACCAACTCGAAGAACTTGCGGCAATGGGTGATTCCTGACGCCGTCGGAGTTCAACCCATGACCACCCTGAGAGAGGCTCTGCTGAGTGCCCAGAAATCCCTCAAAAACGGACCCGACAGTCAACCTGAACTGGAGGCTTCGCTGCTACTCTGTCATCTTCTGGGCAAGCCTAAAAGCTACCTCTATGCCTGGCCCGAAGCCGGTTTATCCCCATCCCAGGAGCAAAGTTACCAACAGCTTGTAGAGCAGAGACTCAGCGGTAGACCCATTGCTTACATCCTCGAACAGCGAGAATTCTGGTCTCTCTCACTGCGGGTCACTCCGAACACCCTGATACCAAGAGCCGAAACCGAACTGGCAGTTGAGCGCTCACTTTTTCATCTACAACACATTGATAAACCAACCCTGGTAGATTTAGGTACCGGTAGTGGCGCAATCGCTCTGGCCCTAAGTAATGAGCGCCCAGAAGGTAGTATTGACGCAACAGACGCCTCTCCTGAGGCACTGGCTGTAGCAGAAGAGAATGCTCATCGTCTCGGCTTTAAGAATATCGACTTTCATCTTGGAGATTGGTGTAAGGCGCTACCCATTGGAACCAAATATGACCTATTGGTGAGTAATCCACCCTATATTGAGTCCGATGATCCTCACCTCACCCAGGGCGACCTGCCGCAAGAACCAATCAGTGCACTCGCCTCTGGTGAGGATGGATTGAATGATATCCGTTTGATCATTGCTCAGGCACCCGCATATCTTAAAAAGAACGGATGGCTGATTTTGGAGCACGGCTACTGTCAGGCTGTGCAGGTCACCACCCTGTTACAGTCAGCAGGCATGGTCGAGATAACGACACACACTGATCTGGCAGGGAATCCGCGTGTTACAGAAGCCCGCCTGCCATAGGATAGTAAAGCGCACCTCTATTAAGCTGCTTACATACTGATCAGCTTGTCGGCAACCCCTCTCATCCAGTAGGGGCCTATCAAATCGCTTGATTATTTCCCTACTTTCGCTAGGATTGGATGCTATGGGTGACCCCATACACGACTTAGTGAAACACCGGGATATTCACTTTTTCGAACTCCACCCGGATCCCAACCAGGCCAGTACGGCTGCTGCCTTACTCGCTGATGTGTCAGGTATTATTCAATCAAATCCAATTTCTCCCATCCTCTTACAGGTAGAATACGAGCTATTGGAGGTCTCTTTGGAACAGATTGAAACCGGTCTGACTGCAATGGGACTGCATATTGATAACCGTCTCCTCTACCGCCTGAAACGGGCACTCTATTACTATACTGAAGAGACTGAGCGCGCCAATCTTGGATGCAATAGAACAGACTCTAAATGCACACGTTTAATCTTTGCTGACCGATACCAGCGCATGAATCACCAGTTACGAGACCAACGCCCAGAGCATTGGCGAAAGTACCTCTAACGACTAAAATTGTCGCTTATATCAGACTTTTTCACCTGCCCAGACCCACTCTATGAATGACAATCAACTGCTCCGCTACAGCCGACAGATCATGCTGCCATCCATCGGCATCGAAGGGCAGGAGCGACTGCTCGAGTCCCGGGCGCTTATTGTCGGATTAGGTGGTTTAGGCTCTCCGGCTGCGATGTATCTTGCTGCTGCCGGGGTTGGAAGCTTGGATCTTGTCGATTTTGACCGGGTGGATTTAACCAATCTACAACGCCAAATCATTCACACAACAGATCGCATAGAGCAACTGAAAGTCGAATCTGCCCGTGAAGCCCTTCATGCCATAAATCCTGAGATAGAGATAGAGATCTTTGCCGAAAAGCTGGATGAGAGTGAGTTAAACAGACTGGTTGAACGAGCCGATATCGTGCTCGACGGCACCGACAATTTCACCACCCGCTTTGCCATCAACAAGGCCTGCCATCACCACCAAACCCCACTGGTTTCAGCTGCGGCGATTCGTATGGAGGGTCAGGTGAGTGTCTTTAGCGGCCAACCGGGTTCACCTTGTTACCATTGTCTCTACGCAGACGAAGGTGAGATGGACGAGACCTGCTCAGCAAACGGCGTGCTTGCCCCCTTGGTCGGCATAGTCGGCAGTATCCAGGCAACAGAAGCGATTAAAGTTCTAACTGGTGCCGGCAAAAGTCTTGAAGGAAAACTGTTGCTTTTAGATGCCCTGCATATGGAGTGGCGCAGCTTAAAACTAAAGCAGGATCCAGCCTGCCCTGTTTGCAGTAATCAGGGTTAAGGCTCGTTGGTGGCACAAACCAGGATCACATTGCCCGCTAAAACCATGATCTGCCCACTGGCGATCAGTTTGGTCTGCCTGGGGCTGGCTCTCTTTTCTGCAACACTCTCTGAACTACTTCAATACCATCGTGGTGAGATCGATAACGGTGAATGGTGGCGTCTACTGACTGCTCATCTTGTCCACCTGGGCTGGGGCCACCTGTTGATGAACCTGATCGGAATGTGGTTCATCTGGTATCTCTTTTTGACCAACTCCCGCATCTGCTGGTGCAGCTATATCTTTATTCCACTGATCATAGGCACCTCAGCGGGACTTTGGTTTTTCACCCCAGAACTGATCTGGTACAGAGGGCTCTCAGGTGCACTCCATGGACTATTGATTTGGGCCTTACTCCGCCATTTCAGTTCAGAACCCCGACTCTCTGCTGCCCTGCTGCTTGGTCTGGTTATTAAAATCGGCTGGGAACAGTGGCATGGCCCTATGCCGGGGAGTGAATCCCTGGCAAACGGACGGGTGGTAGTGGAGTCTCATCTGTATGGTGCACTGAGTGGTGTGCTAGTCTGGATCGTGGAAACAGTACTTAAAACAATTAACAATGGGAAAACCAGTGATTAAGCGCGCCACTATTTTAGCTGTACTTTTTTCACTCATAGCCTGCCAAAGCCCAAATGATTTGGATATGACTCAGCTGAGCCCCGAAGAACGAAAAAGTGTTGCATCACTCGCCTGGCTGAAACAGGCCAATGTTGAGCAAGATGTAGAAAGCGCATTAGCCAAAAACGATCACCGGCTGCTGGTTATGGCGGGACGATCTCCAAGTTTACCGGGAGTGCCACCAGAACTGGCTTCCAAAGCCAAAACCGTTTGTGACGTCCGCTATCTTGAGGGATCTACAGATGTTATCCAAGGTGATATCCATCTAAAACTTATACAGGCGGCTTATGACTATGCGGCAGCTTATAACCAGGAATTAATCAAGCACTGCCTGGAAAAAATAGAATCAAAATAACCCACTGCTAACCCACTTACTTTATCTATTACGGTTGTAACTGATTATTACTATTGGTTTCTATTGCTGATTGAGAATTGAGACATGAAAAACATCGCAAAGCAGAGGGTCACGGCTTGAAAAAACTTACAAGTCATCAGTATTTTAAATAGGTAGGGGAGAACCCTCCTCTCCCCTCGCGGGAGAGGGGCCAGAGAGGGGGAGAATGAACACTCTATTTCCCCCAACAATCAGCAAGATGAATATATACGATCAATACAGTTTTTCTCTTTCAGCCACATCAAACGCTTCGCGTACACCCTCTCCCCAACCCCTCTCCCGTAAAGGGAGAGGGGCTTTCAAAGTTGTTCTGGGAAGATTGAAAGTTAATCAGACAGCAGTGAAAATAACCTACTCTTTTTGTAGGCACACACTTATTGTCGAGCAAATACCTGAGTCCAATAGTTGTAGTAGTGGGCTTGATCCGTAGCGATTACAGCAAATCCAAACTCCCTGAATTTCGGATCCATTATATTTTCACAATGAGTGGGGCTCGACAGCAGGTTTTCCATAACCTGTTTATTGTCGGGATAACCTGCAGCGATGTTCTCTCCAACCGCTCTCCAGTCATAACCTGAACGGCTCACGCGCACTCCGACACTGGAACCATCAGAGCCTTCATGGTCGAAATAGTCGTAGTCAATCATATCCTGTGAATGGATGAAGGCTGCATGTTTGAGCCTACAGCTCCAGCTCAATGATGGCGCTGCCTTAAAGGTTTCACCACCACATTCACGCGCCCTTGTTCTCGCTTTATTCACCAGTCGCAACATTTCTCGCTGCTCATCATCAGGATGACAGTTCACATTGGACTCTGCTCTTTTTGCTGGGTCGCTTTGTCTATCATTTTCTAAAGAGGGCTCTTCCCGTTCAATATATGATCGGGCAACAGTGCCAGTTATTGGCTTTTGATCCTGTAACAACTTATCAACACGCCGACCATTCTTCTCTGAGGAAGATTGCTGTTCAGATAAAGCAACCCACTCTAAATCACTCTCGTTACCAAAAGGTAATGATTCTGAGAGGAATATAACGATCGTTAGCAAAGAGAAAAATAAAATAATACTTTTCATATCATCCAGCTCTATTTAAACAGCGCTTTAAAGTGGCTAGGGTAATCCCTAGTTACATCAGAGTAGTAGATCAACTAAATTGAACATCATTAAGCGTTAACGGATAGACAGTTTAAGATAACCATGAAATTACAACCAACCATATTCCACCACTACCATGGTCAACATGGTCGGCTATTGGGACGACAAACTAGAGTCCTCCGAAGTGAAAAAGTTTCCCGTCAACTTAGCAGCAAGCTAAAAAATATTTCTGACGAGTATGGAACAGATGAGTTGGTACTCGGATTAAATAACTCTCTTTCACAACATGCATACAACAGTTTTAACCAACAACTTTGTAGCTCTGACCTTCCAAACTTTCTGCAGGACGAATTAAGAACATCGTTTAGTAATCAATGCGACACCCTTGGTCCCACTGACAACATTCAGTGCCAGTCCGAGTGTGACAACCTCTGTAATGAGTTTTTACCGAAGGATATTATGCAGCACAGCACTGCAACTCCTGACTTAGAAGCTGACGAAGCTAAAACAGAGAATGACCTCGTATCCAACCATAAAAACCATCCCATAAAATCTGATTGGTCATGGCATCGCACACTCAGCTTTATCTATAGGCATATGATTCTCAACAGTATGAATGCCGATAACATTCAACAAACAGAGAAAAAGACAATCAGCTGGCTATGCGTTTTATCCGGTTCTATCGTTGCACTGCAAGTTAGATTTCTACAAGCGGCGATGGATAACCTGAAAACCATGCAGGACAATGTTTCGCTTCCCTATAAGAGCCAGGAGTCACTGGATGCAATGAGCGATGATGATAGAAACATTTACATCTCTGAGCGCAATGGCAAACGCCAACGCTTTATATCGGCGCAATCATGTTTCCAAGCCAATCTTCATCTGTTTGGATTGACTACGCAAATGTTGACGAATCTGTTCAGTTTGTTTAGCCGACCTTGTAGATTACGTAATTCCTGATCCTACTGAACTGAAAGTTTTACCTGATTACTCCCCTTACTCAGCAAAAGAGTATCAACCTGTATAACCGTAATATGCGCTAGTGCAGTTGCTGGGGCATTGCCCCCCCCAACCCTTTATATCGACAGGTAGGGTGGGGCCCTGCCCCACCAAATCGCGCTGGAAATTCACAAAAACCCCCTGCAACCTTCCGTAGATCCTTATCGGCACCTCTATTAATTCAGATGGTTTTCACTGAGGATAGGCGGGAAACCCACCGTGGGTCAGAGCACAAACGAAATACCAGAACCACTCCCATTAGCAGATTCAGCAACCAAACAAGGCCACCACCACCAGGACTATCGAATTTTGTCGCGCTATCCGCATCGGTAAAAACAGTTCCATGTTCCAGGTTATCACCGTCAAGTGATTTACAATCATCTGCTATGTTGAGTGTGCCACCATCAACATTAAACGCTCTATCTGTAAGGTCGAAAAAGAGACCATCTGCACAGGCCAGCATCATACGACCTCTGGTCAGCGTTATATCGGGAAGCTCAAACAGTGCAGAACCACTATTGGCAAAACTTCCCAGGCTTAGCTGCTCCATTCCCTCATCCCGGTATTCACAATAGCTTGTTGGGGGGTCAGTTTCATTCAGACTGAGCAGGCTGATCTCGACTTCCGGACAGTTCAGCTCTGTACCTGCAGTTGACCAGTTGAGGGATTGTGTGGAACCACTGCTGAAGCTACCACCACCATTGATCGAACCACCGCTTATCTCAAAGCTTCCTGAGTCACTGTTCACTGTAATTTCAAGATCATCGCTTGCGACACCTGATTCACCATCCCGCACTGTCAGTCTTAAATTTAGTTGGCGGTTGCTATCAGGGAGGGTTTCACCAATCTCATAGTTATCGGAAATGACAGTGCTTAGGCGAGGAAAATAGCGCTCTGGGGTTGTTTTTGGCAGATAGCTTCGAAACAGCGGATTGCTCTCCCCCGGCAGGTCTGTACCAATTGTCGTTGCATCAGTAGCCCCTGTATCACCGCCCACATCCATCTCATCCCATTGGTAGGAGAGCGAATCCCCATCGAGATCACTGGCCTGACCAGTGACACGAAAAGGGGTGCCGGACGGTATGGTATAGACAACATCATCCCCTGAAGCACCCGCATCGACAGTAGGTGCGTTGTTGCCACTATTGACCAGGGTGCCACAGAGCCTCCCCTCACCCGCGTCGATGAAAGAACGCATCTCCTGAATACTGATGGCATGGAAGGTTGCATCGGAGTTTAGTTGCAGATTTTCATCGCCGCATATACCGGCATAACTCATGATTGTCGAACCACTACCCGGCTCAACAGCACTGATTCCCACTCGGTTTATACCGGCACAGTTGGCTGAAGTACCATTGAAGGAGTGATTGGCATTGAGCTGGTGTCCCAACTCATGGGCGACAAAATCGATATAGAAAACGTCGCTGTCAGGTTTTGATGTGCCGGTATAAGCCTGAGCTTTGAAACTCTGACAGGCTGAACCCACACTCGCCAGACCACCACCCAGAACGCCAAACAGGTGACCGATATCATAGTTGTCAGCCCCAAGGGTAAAATCAAGATTCTCTTGATTTTCATTCAGCATGGTTGGGATTGCATTGGGTGAGTGGGAGTAAGGATCGGATCCCGCATTGGTGTAGATTATCCGGTCATTGTTACCCACCAGTTGAAACTGTACCGCCAGATCCCTTCCGTAAATCTGATTGACCCGGTTGATGGCCGTTACAATTTGAGCCAGGGTTTCGCTCTTATTGCCACCAAAATAGGCGGTATACTCGCCGGTCGCCGCTACTGCCAAACGGTAGATTCGTCGTTGATCACTGCTGTGTGTCTGTTGCGCAGCTGTGACATCAGTTTGTGTGGCTGGAACAGTCTCGGCCTGCTGATGTGTCTGGCACATATTGGGGCTCTTTGTCTGTCCGATTGAGTTGGCGTAATCCCCTTTGTAGAAACTACGATAGTTCCCAGCCTCATCCGGATCGATATAGATTGTTCCCGAAGGGGTCGAGAGCATGGCGTGGAAACCCCTTGGCGTCAGGTCAATCCTTCCTGTGATGGCCGGCTCGTCTATAGCTTTGACCCGGTAGGTGGCTATTTCGGGATAACGTTGCGCCAGTGCAGGCGCCATAACAGGTGAGGACTCAACCCAAAAACGCTGCATCTGACCATGAGGCATCGGCAGAGCCAGTTCCACGCCAACTTCAGGATCAGCAGTGAATTCAGCTGGGGCCTGTAACAACAGGCTTTGCATTTTATTCAGGTCTGCTTGAAGGGCACGGTAATAGACGGGGGCGCCAGTTACACCTTTGGCAGCAAAGGTCTGGCTGTCGAGATCATGCCAGATACGTTCATCTGCTTGGAGAGGAAGTGCCAGAAACAGCCAGATCCATCCGCTCAACTTTTTCCAGTTGCAATTCCCCATTATGCCCTCTTAATTAGTCCGGCGATGAGATAGTCCGCTTTTAGCCACTGGGAGCAGATAAGCGATTTCCTGCAATGAATTCGCTTCCTTTACTACCCTCACCCCTTCAGCTTACCGAGCAGGATCTGATTGACCTGTCCTGGATTGGCTTTTCCCTGAGTCTGCTTCATGACCTGACCAACAAAAAAGCCTAACAACTTATCCTTGCCGGCTCGGAACTGCTCTACCTGCTTCGGGTTATTGGCAATAATTTCGTCAATGATCGACTCTATCTGGCCTGTATCGGTGATCTGTTTCAACCCTTTGGCCTCAATCACCGTATCAGCATCTCCATCACCCTGCCAGATACCTTCAAATACCTGCTTTGCCAGCTTGCCGGAGATGGTGTTATCAGCGATCCGCTTCAGCAAACCGCCAAGGTGTTCGGCACTGACAGGAGACTCACTGATATCCAGACCCGCTTTGTTCAACGCGCCTGCAAGCTCCACTGTGACCCAGTTTGCGGCTATTTTCGGACTGGCACCAGTGGCTACCACCTGCTCAAAATAGTCGGCCTGCCTGCGACTATGGGTCAACATCTTCGCGTCTGAGGTGGAGAGTTGATAGTCTGACTCGAAACGCCGCTCTTTCTGAGCTGGCAGTTCCGGCATGCGTTGCTTTGCCTGCTCCAGGCGCTGCGGTGTAATTTCCACCGGCAGTAGATCCGGATCGGGGAAATAGCGATAGTCGTTTGCCTCTTCCTTGCTACGCATAGAGCGGGTCTCGTCACGATCCGCGTCATAGAGACGGGTCTCCTGCACTATCTTCTTACCACTTTCAAGAAGATCGATCTGGCGCTCCCTTTCGAAATTCATGGCACGCTCGAGAAAACGAAAGGAGTTGAGGTTCTTCAACTCTGTTCTGGTACCCAACGCTTCCTGGCCCATGGGCCGCATCGAAAGGTTTGCATCGACCCGAAATGAACCCTCCTGCATGTTGCCATCACAAATACCCAGATAGACCACCAGCTGATGTATCTTTCGTGCATAGGCCACTGCTTCCTTGATGGAACGCATATCAGGTTCGGAGACGATCTCAAGTAGTGGGGTGCCGGTACGGTTCAGGTCGATGCCGCTCATGCCATGAAAATCCTCATGCAGCGACTTACCCGCATCTTCCTCAAGGTGAGCACGGGTAATTCCGATTATCTTCTGTTGACCATCATCAAGATCGATGGTTAAAGATCCCTTGCCGACAATCGGCAACTCAAACTGACTGATCTGATACCCCTTCGGTAGATCTGGATAGAAATAGTTCTTACGGGCAAAGACTGAACGTGAACCGATCTCCGCATCAACAGCCAATCCAAACATTATCGCCATATCCACGGCGGCTTCGTTGAGCACCGGCAGCACACCGGGAAATCCCAGATCAATGATGCAGGCCTGGGTATTCGGTTCAGCTCCGTAGGCGATCGACGCTCCGGAAAAAATCTTCGATTTGGAGGCAAGTTGGGTATGTATTTCCAGCCCGATGACGGTTTCCCACTGCATATCTCTAACTCTATGTTTACTTTGTCTGGTTTGTGTCGTCGGCCGGAGGCTCGACTAGACGCTTATGACCGCATGCATTGATGCAGCCTTTAACAGAGGATCATCCAAAAACCCTGACGCTATCATCGATAGACTAAGCCATGCCCTCAGGGATTAGACGATGCCACTCTGTCTCCTGTTGAAACCGATGTGCCACATTCAGCAACTTGGCTTCAGAAAAATAGTTACCTATAACCTGCAGTCCCACAGGCAGTCCATTTACTGGGCCTACAGGCAGAGACATACCCGGCAGACCAGCCAGATTCGCCGCAATGGTATAGATATCATTGAGGTACATGGTAACCGGATCATCGGTCTTCTCACCCAGATTGAATGCGGTTGCCGGCGTTGCCGGGCCCATAATGACATCCACTTCCTCAAAGGCCCGCTTGAAATCATCTGAGATCAGATGACGGGTTTTCTGTGCCTTCAGATAGTATGCATCATAGTAACCTGCTGAGAGCGCATAGGTTCCTATCATGATACGCCGCTTAACCTCACTACCAAAACCCTCACCCCGTGATCGTTTATAGAGATCCTCAAGATCTTTAGGCTGCTCACAACGGTAGCCGAAACGCACGCCATCGAAGCGGGAGAGGTTGGAAGAGCACTCCGCAGGAGCGACTACATAGTATGTAGGTACAGCTAAGTGGCTGTTGGGCAGAGTGATTTCAACCACCTGGGCACCCAAACTTTTATAGACTTCGATGGCCGTTGCTATTGAACTGCTCACATCTGAATCGAGACCTTCACCAAAATACTCTTTCGGCAGCCCGATCTTCAGCCCCTCAAGGGAATCATTCAGGCCAGAGGAGTAGTCAGGCACAGGTTGATCGGCACTGGTGGAGTCCTTAGGGTCGAATCCCGCCATGTTCTGCAGCAGCAACGCCACATCCTCAGCGCTGGCAGCCATCGGCCCTGCCTGATCAAGACTCGAGGCAAATGCGATCATTCCGAAACGGGAGACACGGCCGTAGGTTGGCTTGAGACCGGTAATGCCACACAGAGCCGCTGGCTGACGTATCGAACCCCCTGTATCGGTACCCGTTGCAGCTGACACCAACCTCGCCGCGACTGCAGCAGCTGAGCCACCCGATGAACCACCAGGCACCTTATTCAGATTCCAGGGATTATGCACAGGACCATAAAAGCTAGTCTCATTCGATGACCCCATGGCGAATTCATCCATATTGGCTTTGCCGAGAGTAACCACTCCGGCCTGCTTCAATCGGGTGACCACAGTAGCATCGTAGGGTGAGATAAAATTATCCAGCATCCTGGAACCACAGCTGGTTTTCACACCTTGAGTGCAAAAGATATCCTTCTGCACAATAGGAATGCCGGTCAAAGGCCCCGCCTCTCCAGACGCTATCTTCTGATCCGCAGCCGCCGCTTCAAGCAGAGCCTGTTCCGGGGTAGTGGTGATGAAGGCGTTGATATCACCATCCAAACGCTCGATGCGCTCGATATAGTGGCGGGTCAACTCTACACTGGAAAATTCACCAGCCTTTAGACCGGCACCCAGCTCTACAATTGTTTTCTTATGCATGGTTTGACTTCATTGAATATGAGTAATTGTCAGACGACTGCTACTCAATCACCTTGGGGACCAGATAGAGGCCGTTTTCAACTTGAGGTGCCACAGCCTGGTTCTCTTCGCGACGGTCTGCTTCAGTAACTTCATCCTGTCGCAGTCGTTGTGCCATATGAAGAGGGTGAGACATCGGCTCGATATCATCGGTTTCCGCTGCCTCCAACTGCTCTACCAGCTCAAGAATTTTACTCAATTCAGTGGCATAGCCTTCAACCTGCTTTTCATCCAGCGCCATTCGCGCCAAATGGGCAATCTTTTCAACATCGGAGCGATCTAGTGACATCCGGCTGATTCCTGGTTCGAAAAAGAGAGGAATCTACCATATTCTGCTCAGTGGATACATGCCGAAGACGTTGATCACTGGAGCAAATGAGCGACTTTGTTACGGATTGATTTACGAATAGTTCAGATTTCAAGGCAGTGTAGTAGCAAAAATGTGACAAACATACCGCTTTCACCCTGAGAATTAGCATCTATAATACCTTAATAGAGGCAGTTGGGATATTATTCCCAACAGAATATCGAATGGTCAAAAAAATTAGGGAATATTTGACCAGAATCGATAAATATCAAAGACAGTCAGCATTAACCAAGACTAGAGTCAATAAACTAGAGAATTGCCGTTTAGCAGGATAGTCAAATACCGTTATGGATGAAAACCGCAAAGTACTGACCTCCTCAATCCTGAAGCTGCTAAGGCCGCTTATCAGACTCATGCTGCGTAATGGGTTTACCTATGGTGACTTTGCCGACCTCAGTAAATGGATATTTATGGATGTTGCCTCAAACGAGTTCGGAATTCCCGGTCGTAAGCAGACCGTCTCCCGGGTTTCAGTCATTACCGGTCTGACCCGCAAAGAGGTCAGCCGTCTGCAGAAGATCGACACCCCGGATGTCAGCGCAATCGCCCACCAGTACAACCGGGCAGCCAGAGTTATCTCCGGCTGGCTTAGAGATCCGCGATTTTTAACCAAAAAAGGCCATCCGGCCCCACTAAAATTTGACCAGGGTAAAAACAATTTCAGTGATCTGGTGCGTGAGCACAGTGGCGACGTCCCACCCAGGGCCATCTACGACGAACTCCATAGAGTCGGTACCATAGCCAAAGATGAATCGGGAAAAATAACACTGCTCAGTGATGGTTATATTCCGCGCACAGGCGAAACCGGCAAGCTGCATATCCTGGGTACCGATGTAGAGCTCCTTATTGAAACAATTGACCATAATCTGCAGACTGGCTCGCAAACACCCCATTTTCAGCGCAAAGTCTCCTATAACAATCTACCCGCAGAAGTACTACCGGAATTTCGAAACCTAAGTGCTGAAAAGTCACAAGCGCTACTATTGGAGTGCGACAAATTTCTTTCCCAACACGATAGGGATATTGAACCAAACTCAGAAGGTACCGGGCGCAAACAGGCGGGCATCGGTATCTACTACTTCGAAAAGGATGTATAGCTGCATGGTTAGAGCAAACAGATTTTTTACCCCAATTGTCTGCGCCATATTGATCAGTGCACTCTATAGCTGTGGTGGTGGAGGTGGTGGTTCACAGGTCGCAGACGGTGGCATAGGCGGAACCGGGGTTACTCAGGGTCGAGTCACCAGTTTTGGCTCTATTTTCGTCAACGGCGTTGAATATGAGACAGACAATGCCAGCTTCACTGTCAACAATGCAGATGGAACCCAGGATGACCTGGCAATCGGCATGGTGGTGCGTATCAGCGGCAGCAGTGATCAGACCACCGCAACAGGCGAAGCAGAGAGTGTTGAATACGACAGCTTGATCGAAGGGGTGATCGACGCCAATAACATCGCCACCAATGACACCCTGGTCATCATGAATCAAACCATCGTGGTGGATCAGGATACTGTCTATGAGAATCCCTTCGATGCCACATCGCTGGAAGCACTGCCTACTAATAGTGTGGTAGAGGTAAGCGGCTTCACCGATGGAAACGGTGATATCCTGGCAACTCGCATTGAAGTCAAATCCCTGGGATGGGCCGGTGACGACCTGGAAGTATCTGGTGTTGTCAGCAATATATCGGGCACTCAGTTTCAGATAGGCGATCTGGTGATTGAAGCGGCTGACGCTCTACCTATCCCCCCTGAAGGCACCTTTGTAGAAGTTGAAGGTAATAGTTTTTCCGGCACTATCTTTGAGGCCGACAGCATCGAAATCGAAGGGGACGGCAGCAACCAGATTGCTGATGATGGGGATGAGGTCGAAATCGAGGGAAGAATCACATCTGCGCTGAACAGCCAGGATCAGTTTGCACTGAACGGCCAGCTTGTCGATGCCTCAGCCACCAATTTCAGTGGTCAGACCAGCATGCTCACAGTTGGCCGGTTGGCCAAAGTGGAAGGTGTCATGGACGGATCCATACTCCTTGCTGAAGAGATCGAACTCAAGGTGGAAGCATCGGAAAGAGGCGAATTGGCCGGCATCCTGGGCGCTGATAACGTTGATACTGCTGCGGGAACGATCAATCTGCTTGGCCAGACCATCCAGATCAACAACTCCACCATCATGAAAAGTGATCTGGAAGGTGAGTCCACCTTTACCCTGACTCAACTCGAAGCGACAGACTACCTGGAAGCCAAAATCTATAGCGATAACGGTGTTTTGATCGCCACAAAACTTGAGCGTGATGACCCACCACGCAACCACACCGCCGAAGTCGAGGGAACCCCAACCCTCATTGATGACAATACGATCAGCGTTTTTGGGGTTGTCGTGGATCTATCCGGCGTTAATTATCAATTCTCGTCCAGTTTGGTTGAGATTGATGGCGACTATATCGATGGTGTATTTGTCGCCAGCTCGATTGAAAGCGAAGATGACCAGGATAGCGATCATCATGATCATGATTGAGATTTAATCGATAACAGCCAACCAGACCTAGCGATACCGGGCCTGGTTGGCACTATTAAGCTGACACCTTAATAGCCATCTTCAGGGCTCCAACCATTCCCAGCCAGTTGAGCATGGATTTTCACAAATTACTGCAATCACTACTCGCGCAGAAGCCACAGTTTCAAGCATAAAATCTTTTTTATCCTCAAAAAGCGTGAATTCTGCGTTAATCCCCATCCCCATTCTTGCTCAACTCCTGTACCATTGATAGATTAGCCGTCTTTTGGTTTATCCAGGATCTTTCGGACAGATGTAGTTGCAATCCCGCTACCCTCCAGAGCCCCGATAAACCCATATATCAACCACTGACACGAGAAGATAAAAGATCCATGCTGTTCAGACGCATCCGTGGCTTATTTTCCAATGATCTTTCCATCGATCTGGGTACCGCCAACACACTAATTTACGCCCGCGGTCAGGGCATTGTGTTAAACGAACCATCCGTGGTCGCTATCCGCCAGGACAGAGGTCCGGGTGGCGCCAAATCGGTAGTTGCCGTCGGTGAGGACGCCAAAAAAATGCTTGGCCGAACCCCTGCAAACATTACCGCAATCCGACCGATGAAAGAGGGCGTCATTGCCGATTTCACAGTCACTGAAAAGATGCTGCAATATTTCATCCACAAGGTTCATGAGACAAGAATCATTCGCCCCAGCCCGCGGGTACTTGTCTGTGTGCCCTGTGGCTCCACCCAGGTTGAGCGACGCGCAATAAAAGAATCAGCCGCTGGTGCAGGAGCGCGTGAGGTCTACCTGATCGAAGAGCCGATGTCTGCCGCGATTGGTGCAGGTCTGCCGGTTGATGAGGCCCGTGGATCAATGGTACTGGATATCGGTGGTGGCACATCAGAAGTCGCAATTATCTCGTTGAACGGTATCGTCTACGCCAATTCAGTCAGAGTCGGCGGCGATCGCTTTGACGAAGCAATCGTCAACTATGTCCGTCGTAACTACGGCACCCTGATCGGTGAGGCCACTGCTGAACGCATCAAACATGAGATCGGCTCCGCCTATCCAGGCAATGAAGTGAAGGAGATCGATGTCAAAGGCCGCAATCTTGCAGAAGGCATTCCCCGGAGCTTCACCCTCAACAGTAATGAGATCCTGGAAGCACTTCAGGAGCCACTTTCAGGTATTGTTGGCGCAGTAAAAACGGCACTGGAACAGACGCCTCCGGAACTTGGAGCAGATGTTGCCGAGCGGGGTATTGTACTTACCGGTGGCGGTGCTTTACTGAAAGATATCGACCGCTTACTGCAGGAGGAGACCGGCCTGCCTGTGATCGTGGCAGAAGACCCTCTGACCTGTGTCGCCCGTGGTGGCGGTCGGGCATTGGAGTTGATAGACGAGCGAGGTGGTGAGTTCTTCATGGTTGACTAAAGGGTTTCTCAGCTGCGAATTCTCTCCCCGGAGTGAGCGCATGCACTTAGGCAGCCCACACTATATGGAGCTATTCAGCCATTAAACTTATCTTTACACAGGGGCCATCCATCACTACCCGACTGGTGGTGGCTGCGCTCCTCTCCACTTCATTGATGGTTCTGGATCATCGGTATAACCACCTGGAATCACTACGATCAGCCCTGTCCGTACTACTCTATCCAATCCAATACCTTGCCAGTCTGCCTCTATTGCTGAGTGAATCGGCCAGTGAAGCCATCGTCAGTCGCTCACAGCTGGAGGAGCAGAGGGATAACCTGCATCAGGAAAACCTTCAATTACGCGCCAGGCTACAAAAGTTTGAGGCTCTTGAAGCTGAAAACATGCGCTTAAGAGGCCTGCTCGACTCCTCCTTCAAGGTTGGCGACCGGGTACTGATTGCTGAACTGATCGCTGTCGAACAGGACCCTTTCCGTCAACAGGTGTTGATCAATAAAGGCAAAAGCTCTGGTCTGTTTGAAGGACAGCCTGTTCTGGATGCCAATGCAGTCGTTGGTCAGGTAACCCATATCAATCCATTTAACGCCAGTGTTTTATTGATCACCGATGCAGCGCACGCCTTACCTGTTCAGGTCAATCGAAACGGTCTCCGCACCATTGCGCTCGGTACAGGCTTGATCAACAGACTGGAACTACCCCACCTACCCAATAATGCCGATATCCAGGTAGGTGATCTGCTGATCACCTCAGGTCTGGGGGGAGGATTCCCCCCCGGTTACCCCGTAGCGGAAGTGATAGAGGTACGACGAGAACCCGGACAGCCTTTCGCATCAGTGATAGCCCAGACCACGGCCCATCTGGACAGGATACGTGAAGTACTGTTGGTCTGGACCCTCGATCCCAGTGTCTCTATTGCTGAATCCAGGGTAGTTACACCGCCCTCCAATGAGGCTGAAGATACGACTTCTGAAGCCGAGGAGGCTGAATGATCGGTCAATCTCCAAGTCGTAACTCCGTTATCTATACAACCCTGCTTGCTGGATTCATTCTCACCATCATGCCACTTCCCGAATGGGCGAACGCCTACCGTCCGCAATGGGTTGCTCTGATACTGATCTATTGGTGCATGCAACGTCCTGAACGTATCGGAGTAGGTGTGGGATTTACCACCGGCTTTTTGCTGGATGTACTCACTGGCACCCTGCTGGGTCAACACGCCTTAGGTTTTTCTGTCATCGCCTACATCATGTTGAGACTGCATCTACGAGTAAGGGTCATGCCATTGCGGCAACAGGTATTCACCATTTTCATACTGTTACTGGTTGAACGACTGCTCGCACTTTGGTCTACCGGAGCTGCCAACTATCCAACCCCCTCACTCTGGTACTGGGTTACACCGCTAATCAGTACTTTGCTCTGGCCCTGGGTCTATATTCTATTGCGGGATATCAGCCACCGCTTTAATGTCAGTTAACCTATGCCTCAATCCTCAATCAAGGACTATCTGCACGAGAGCCAGCTCTTCCTGGGACGGGCAATCGTCTCCAGCATCCTGGTTATCATCGCCCTGGGGGTACTGGTTGGCAGACTTTTTTTTCTCCAGGTAGAGAATCACGAACACTTCACCACCCTATCACAGGATAATCGGGTAAAACTTGAGCCTCTGCCTCCAACCCGAGGTTTGATCTTCGATCGTAATGGCACCATCCTGGCGCAAAACCTGCCTGCCTATAGCCTGGAGATCGTCCCGGAAAAGACCAAGGATTTACAGACAACAATCGACCGTCTGAGTGAAATCATCACCATCAGTGAGGATGATATCCAGCGTTTTCACCGCTTACGCAAACAGCGCCGACGTTTCGACAGCATTCCCATCCGAGTGCGTCTGCAGGAAGAGGAGGTTGCACGGATCGCTATCCATCGCCACAGATTTCCCGGTGTGGATGTCAAAGCCACCCTGCTTAGAGACTATCCACAAGGGGTTCAGACAGCCCATTTGTTGGGATACGTTGGCCGGATCAATGAAAAAGAGCTGCTGCAGATCGACACCTCCAACTACAGTGGCACAGACTTCATCGGCAAGAACGGCGTCGAAAAGAGCTATGAAAGCATGCTGCATGGCCAGGTAGGCCTGCAACAGGTGGAGGTCAACGCCAAGGGACGGGTGCTTCGGGTACTTGAAAATCAACCCCCTCAGCCCGGCGACAACCTGCAGCTATTCCTGGATATGGAGCTGCAATCCACCGCCCTGGAGGCTCTGGGAGAGTACAACGGCGCTGTGGTGGCGATGGATATTGAAACCGGGGGGGTTCTTACCCTGGTGAGTAAGCCGGGTTACAACCCAAACCTTTTTGTTGATGGCATCAGCAGTAAAGCTTACAGAGCGTTGGAATCATCCCTGGATAACCCACTGTTTAATCGCGCCATAAGAGGGCAGTATCCTCCCGGCTCCACAGTTAAGCCATTTATTGGCCTGGCTGGTCTGGAGTACGACGTGGTTGGCTTTCACCAGGAGACCTACTGCCCTGGTTACTACCAATTACCCGGCAAGGAGCACAAATACCGAGACTGGAAAAAGTGGGGCCATGGAAAAGTCGATATGCATCAGGCAATCGTGCAGTCCTGCGATGTCTACTACTATGAGCTTGCCAGAACACTGGGGATCGACCGGTTGCACGAATTTCTCACTGGATTCGGTTTCGGAATCCCTTCTAAAGTTGACCTGGATGGTGAGTTGTCAGGATTGATGCCAAGTCGTGATTGGAAACAGAGTAAACGTCGCGAACCCTGGTATCCCGGAGAGACATTGATCGTCGGTATCGGTCAAGGCTACTTTCTGGCCACCCCACTCCAATTGGCGTCCGCAACCGCGACCCTTGCTAACCGGGGACATCGAATTCGACCAAGGGTGGTTGCAACCATTGAAAGTCCGGATAAGGTTAAAAGGGAGAGCCCGAAGATTGAAGATGTTTTACATCAGCTCGATCCGGAGCATTGGAACCAGGTGATCAGTGCCATGACTGACGTGGTCGAGGGTCAACGGGGTACAGCGAGATCCATCAGAAGCAACGAATATCGTATAGCCGGTAAAACAGGTACTGCGCAAGTATTCAGCGTCAAACAGGATGAGGAGTATGATGAGGAGAATACCGCTAAACGAAAGCGGGATCATGCACTGTTTATCGCCTTCGCACCTGTTGAATCACCTAAAATAGCAATCGCTGTGGTGGTGGAAAATGGCGGCCATGGGGGATCGGTAGCAGCGCCGATTGCGCGTAAAGTTATGGACAGTTATCTGCTGAAAAATCAACAGGATCAATAGTGGCTAAGCCGCACATTACATTCCACGACTCTCAACCAGCCAAGGCCTATGGTCTTCTGGCCTGGCTGCATATCGACTTACCCTTGCTACTGTCGTTGTTGATGCTGGTCGGTGTCGGACTGACAATTCTGTTCAGTGCCGGAGATGAGGAGATGATCCTGCTGCAGAAACAGTTGGTTCGCCTGGGTTTCGGATTCACTGTTATGGTCATACTTGCTCAAATACACCCTGATAATTTCCGCCGATGGTCCCCTTGGCTGTATGGCCTGGGCATTCTATTTCTGATTTCGGTCATTCTGTTCGGTGAACTCGGTAAAGGGGCGCAACGCTGGCTCGACCTCGGTTTTGTTCGTTTCCAGCCCTCGGAGATGTTCAAACTCACACTGCCAATGGTGATTGCCTGGTATCTGGCAGAAAAACGGCTTCCCCCAAGCCCATCAAGATTGATTACAGCAGCCTTGTTCACCATTATCCCGGTGCTGCTCATCGCAAAACAGCCAGATCTTGGCACTGCCCTATTGGTAGGCTCAGGTGGCGCGTTTGCCCTTTTTCTGGCGGGCATCAGTTGGCGCCTGATTTTTATCGCCGGCGCACTCATGGCGGCCATGGGTCCCCTTGCCTGGTATCTGATGCACGACTATCAGCGGCAACGTGTACTCACTTTTCTCAACCCGGAGAGTGATCCCCTTGGTACGGGCTATCACATTATCCAGTCAAAAATAGCCATCGGATCAGGAGGGATCAGTGGTAAAGGCTGGCTGAACGGTACTCAATCCCACCTGGAATTCCTCCCAGAAAGACATACTGATTTCATTTTTGCAGTTATCTCGGAGGAGTTCGGATTAGTTGGAATCATCGCCCTGCTGATCCTCTATCTCTTTATCATCCTAAGAGGGCTATATATCGCCTCCCAGGCCCAGGATACCTTCGGTCGCATTCTCGCAGGCGCATTATCACTGATATTTTTTGTCTATCTTTTTGTGAATGCGGGAATGGTTACCGGTTTACTACCTGTTGTGGGTGTACCCTTACCCTTGATCAGTTACGGCGGCACATCCCTGGTGACCATTTTGGCAAGCTTCGGTATGCTGATGTCCATACAAACACACAAAAAATTGCTACCAACATAGATATGAAGCAAATAACGACACAACTTATACTTGTTTTTCTCCTTAGCCTGAGCAACCTGGCCTGCGCCCATACGCCTCAGATGAGAGCTGAATATAAGGCTTTCGCTACGGAGATGGCTGACAAACATGGATTCAAGGCTGAAGAGGTTGAAAAGCTACTCATCGGCACCCGATACAGAGACGATATTATCGCTGCCATCACACGACCGGCTGAATCCAAAGCCTGGCACCAGTATCGACCGATTTTCATCAAGCCAGACCGTGTGGCTGGTGGTTTAAAATTCTGGAAGGAGAACGAATCGCTGCTGGAAAAAGCCAATCAAACATTTGGGGTTCCAGCAGAGATCATCGTCGCTATTATTGGGGTTGAGACCCGTTATGGGCGCTATACGGGCAAGTACCGGGTTGTCGACGCCCTCACAACCCTCGCTTTCGGTTATCCAAAACGCGCCAAGTTCTTCCGCCGGGAGCTTGAAGAGTTTCTGTTACTCAGCCGTGAAGAGCAGGTCGATCCGGCTGGCGCATTAGGATCTTATGCAGGCGCCATGGGTAAACCTCAATTTATTTCAAGCAGTTACCGTCAGTATGCCGTGGATGGCGATGGCGATAACAAGCGAGACCTATGGCACAATAATGCCGACATCATTGCCAGTGTCGCGAACTATTTCAAGGTACATGGCTGGAAGAAGGGTCAACCGATCACTCGACAAGTCCATGGGTCCGATGCTCTACAACGCTATGTGGATGCGGGTATGAAACCGAGCATACAGGTTGCAGAGTTGCTTGCTGAAGGGGTCAAACCCCTCAACCAGGAACCACTCGACCCGGAAGCGTTGACCAGTCTGATCAAACTTGATGCCGGGAGTCAGCAGGAGTATTGGCTGGGTCTTCACAACTTCTACGTGATCACCCGTTACAATCACAGCAATCTCTACGCCATGGCTGCCTACCAGCTGAGCCAGGAGATCCTTGCTGCCAAGCGAGCAGCAGAAAAGGCTTCGTCCTCTAACCAATAGAGCTTATGGTGATGTTGTACTGTGTCGGGTGTAGGGAATTTCATCGGCTTTCATCAAACCAGTATTTTACGAGGTATGCTTTGCAGGACCGTAAGATTCGCCCGTGGATATAATCGATGAAAACCAGTAGGTTTAATCTCATAGTATGCCTCTCTCTGTTGATCCTTGCAGGTTGCAGCAGTAGGCCCGGCATTCACTCAGATGGTGTCAGTCCTCACCATCCGCCACCTTCGGATATAGCGACTATTCCTGATGCTGTACCCAAGGACGAACCTAAAAGCAGATATGGCAATCCAGCCAGTTATGAGGTCTTTGGCAAACGCTACTACACCCTTTCCGAGAGTCAGGGTTACAGTGCCCGTGGCATAGCCTCCTGGTATGGCAGTAAATTTCATGGACGACGTACCAGCAGTGGTGAACCCTATGATATGTATGCCATGACCGCTGCCCACAAGACACTCCCTCTGCCAAGCTATGCACGTGTCACCAATCTCAAGAACAATCGCAGCGTGGTGGTTAAGGTTAATGACCGCGGCCCCTTCCACGACAATCGCCTGATCGATCTCTCCTACTCTGCCGCATGGAAACTGGGCATCACTGGTGAAGGAACCGGCCTGGTCGAAGTCACAACAGTAGAGGCAGGCCAGCCAGAGCCTAAGCCACGCCGAATTGCCGCCCCTGTCAGCAAAAGGAGAGGCGCACTACCTGAACTGTTTCTGCAGGTTGGTGCATTCGGTGATTCAAATAATGCTAACCGACTTAAAACCAGGTTAGAGGAACAATTGAAGACCAGTGTACTCATACACGGCAATGATTCCCCCAACAACAGAGTCTACCGAGTACAGGTAGGACCTATTGCGAGTGTCGAAATGGCTGATCATCTCAGTCAGCGACTGAGTCAGCTCGGTATTGAGAATCCCCATGTGGTGATTCGCTAGTGTAGTGCGTCATATAAACCATGTATTTAGAAAGCCGCTCAAGCCGTGAGTGCAAGGCGCAGCCCGCAGGTAATGGTTGTTCCCTTACCAAGGGGTGCAACGCCGCAATCGCGGCTTGAGTGGCTTCCCGCAGGGCGAGGCAGGTGATTTAA
>NZ_JBSYOQ010000006.1:0-40968 GCF_058244645.1 Candidatus Thiodiazotropha sp. AKAK3 | reverse complement strand
ACCCTATTTTCTCCAACAATCAGCAAGATAAATATGAACGATCAATGCGGTTTTATCTTTCAACCAGATGAAACGCTTCGCGTACACCCTCTCCCCAACCCCTCTCCCGTAAAGGGAGAGGGGCTTTCAGAGTTGTTCTGAGGAGATTAAAAGTTAATGGGACTGCAGTGAGTGAAAATGTTTAATATTGACGCCACTCTTATGATGGTCCATTATTAAAAGTTATGACTCTGCAAAGACACAGAATCAGCGTACTGCTCTTAGCGCTACTACTGCTGCAGGCCCCCATAGTGATGGCCTGGTCTCATGGTTGTGGTACAACTAATGATCAAGTGATGAACCAGATGAGCGAGCAGATACATACACATTGTCATGAAGTTGAATCTGCAATTGAGTTGGCTGACTGCGAAAACATGAACTGTGTCTTCTGTGGATTTACCGTGCAGTTCGATCTTCCTGCAGTCACACTTACTGTCTCCCACGTCCTTTATATTGCTGAGCCGAGCTTCCCTGCGCCTCCACGGTCAGAACAGCCAGTTGAGCTACGCCCCCCTATAGTCTCCTACTTCGTATAAGCCCTACTCGTTTTTTTCGGTCTTTACCTGACCGAATCTTTCTATATGGGAGACGTTCCATGTTGTCTCTGTTTCCATGGAGATGTAACCGCATGCTGGATTTGCAGTTACTGATGGTTGCGCTATTCGCAGTTACTCATCTCTATGCAGATGAAAATGCTCAGCATGCTGCATTTACAGATCTACTGACTCGATTGCAGCACCACCCAGCCCTGTTTGTTTCTTCATCAGAACAACAGCAATGGCTGGCCAGTGCCGATGCTGCATTGTCTCTGCCAAACCCTAATTTCACATTTGGATTCAATAATTTACCTGTTAATGAGCCGACCAGCTTTGATCGCTATTTACCCAGTAGCCGTAGCCTGGAGTTCAAACAGTCAATTCCCAGTCTTAAAGGCAGAGAGGCGCTTCGCAGCACTCATCTCGCTCGTAGCACTCTGGCTCAAATAGAGCGTCAGATGGTGATGGCAGAGCTTCGTAAACGGCTGATCACGGCGCTTGCACAACAACGCAGGATCAGCCACTCAAAAGCAGCCCTGGATCAGCAGCTGTCACTATTGTCCGAGCTTGAGCGGTGGCTGAAAGGAGAGATGGCGGGTGGTGGGGCGGTCTACAGCCGCTTCGATGAACTGGATGTTCAGAAGAGCAAGATCGAAGAGAAAAAACTGACTCTGATCGGTGAGGCTGGACGATGGGGATCAGAACTTCGATCACTGGTGGATAGAGTGCCATCGACAGTAACCCTACCGCAGATCCAGCCAGGCAGGTGGTCAGGTAATCCAGATGATCTGATCAAAGTCAGGATTGCGATAGCCAAGCTGGCTGTCGCTCAGTCACAGGTAGAGGAGCGTCGTTCTGCATTCAACCCCGACTACGCCTTCAGTGCTGCCTGGCAACAAAGAGAATCGGGAGAGAGCTTCGACGGAGATGACTGGTTCACCCTGAAGTTCACTGCCAGCCTACCACTTTGGTCATCGACCAATCAGACGCCAAAACTGAAAGCAGCAGAAGCCAGAGTCACCATGGTATTGGCCCAACAGGATCGACAGTTACGCCTTGCCAGGAGTGACTACGAAACTGCATTAGCAGACTACAACACTGCAGTGGAACTGAGACATGCTATGCGGGAGAGGCAGAGTCGACTGCAAGCGTTGGAGGCTGCAAACCGACGTCGCTATGAAGCGGGAGATATCGACCTGGAATCGGTGATACGTCCGGCAATGCAGCTTGCAGAACTCGATCTGGATCTAGCCGGCGCAGAGACCAAACAGACCATAGCTGCCGCACGGATCAATGCCTTGCTTGTGGAGGAGATGTTATGAAATCAAGTCTATCGGTCAAGCAGATCGCTACGATTTTTCTATTGCTGTTTTTTACTCTGGCTCAGTCGCAGGAGAAGTCACAGCAATATACCTGCCCTATGCATCCACACTATATCGCTGAAGAGATGGGTAGCTGTCCAATCTGCGGTATGGATCTTGTGCAGCTGCAGAGTGGCCCGGTTCTGGATGAGGGTGGGGATCAGCCCAACGGACGGGCTGTGGTCACCATTTCACCGGAGACGATCCAGAATATGGGGGTACGCTATAGCCACGCAGAGATGACCAGGTTTGGTAGCCGCATAAGAGCCTATGGGGTGGTGGCGGAGAATGAACGTCTACGCAGTGAGGTCTCCAGCCGGGTACCCGGTTGGGTTGAGACCCTCGGCGTTACAGCAGTGGGTGATAAGGTAAAGCGAGGCGATCTTCTATATCGTCTTTTCAGTCCAGATCTGGTTACTGCACAACAAGACTATCTCAGTGCTCTGGAGAGAAACAGTGAGCAACGCATAGCTTCCGCTGCTATCCGACTGGAGGCACTTGGTGTCTCCCAGAGCTTTATACAAAGGCTGCGCAAGCAACGAAAGTTGGTGGAACGGGTTCCTTTTTACGCTTCAACCGGTGGCACCCTGAGTGATCTCAATGTCAGAGAGGGAGCCTATGTACGGCCCGGAGACACACTCGCAGTTGTGCAGGACTACTCAACGGTCTGGATTAATGCTGCGATAGCGGAGAAAGACCTGGCAAAAGTGACATTCGATACACCGGTAGAGGTGATTCTTCCCAATCTTCCAGGCAGGGTGATCGAGAGTCGTATTGACTATATCCACCCTACAGTAGACTCCAATAGCCGTACCGGCACAGTCAGGTTAGCGATGTCCAACGAAGATGGTCAACTTCGGCCTGGCGCTTATGCCGATGTGCTGTTCGAGGTTGGCATGGATCAGCGGCTAGCCATAGCCGATAGTGCTCTGCTAATCGGAGAGGATGGATCCTATCTGGTGGTGTCTCTTGGGGAGGGCAGGTTTCAGCCGCGCAGAGTCAGTACAGGATTGAGCAACGGGGGCTTCACAGAGCTGGTGGAGGGGGTCGACAGCAGTGACCTGATCGTGGTTTCCGGTCAGTTTCTCATCGACTCCGAGAGTTCCTTGCGTGAATCCTTCCAGAAGCTTCAACGCCTGAAACTGACTTTGGATGGATTACCTTTGAGCCAGAATCAGTTGGCAATGGTGGACCATCTTATCGATGCGGCCCTCTATCTCCACGAGGCGCAGGTGGATGGTTACGATGTAACTGCAGATCAACTGCAACCAGCACGGGAGATTCGTGACCTGCTATGGGCCGAATTTGGTGATACCCGACTGGGACCGATCCTGGATGGTGCATCCAGAGCAATTGAAGAGGCACAGCAATCTCGCTCTGAGAGCGCTCTACTTGAAGCACTGAATAGACTGGTCAGCGAACTACAACCCTGGGTGGTAAGCGGGCGAAAAGAGCACTATCAGAAGCTGGGGGTTCAACTCTATCGCAATGAATCGGATGATCGACTCTGGTTGCAGATGGCTGGGCAGCCGTTAAATCCCTATGGTCAGTCTGCGGGAGAACTACTGCAGTGATGCCGCGCAACCTACTACAGGCCATTCCTCATGCATGACCACAAAGATATCGCAGGAAAGGATCCATCACGATCCTTCGTCGCCCACGTGATCGACTGGTCGGTACAAAATCAACTGATCGTTCTTATTTTTACCGCTGCCCTGGCTGTTGCAGGCCTACTGGCACTGGAACGAACCCCGCTGGATGCAATACCCGACCTGTCGGACACCCAGGTGATTATCCGTACAGATTTTGCCGGTCAAGCACCGCAAATCGTCGAGGATCTGGTGACCTACCCACTCTCCGCCACACTGCTGGGGTTACCGAAAACTGAAGCGGTACGGGGCTTTTCCATGTTTGGCACCAGTTTTGTGTATGTCATTTTTAAGGATGGCGTAGATGACTACTGGGCCAGAAGCCGGGTTGCTGAAGCCTTGGCGACGGTACAGAAAGATCTACCACAAAGCGCCACGCCACGACTTGGCCCTGATGCTACAGGGGTGGGGTGGGTCTACCAATATGCATTGCTCGATCGTAGTGGCAAACACGATCTGGCTGACCTCAGGGCAATGCAGGATTGGTTTCTACGCTTCGAACTTGCCACCGTACCGGGGGTTTCAGAGGTGGCTTCAGTTGGGGGATTTGTGCGGGAGTACCAAGTGCTGATCGACCCGAATCGCTTGCGTGCCTTTGATATTCCTCTGATACGGGTACGGGAGGCAGTAAAAGCAGCCAGTATGGAAGTGGGTGGCCGGGTGCTGGAACGGGCCGAGACCGAACTGATGATTCGATCCCGTGGCTACATTACCTCTTTGCAGGATCTACAGCAGGTTGTAGTGCAGGCAAGAAACGGCACTCCGGTTCTGCTGACCGATGTGGCGCGGGTGATCGAGGGGCCAGAGTTACGCCGCGGCGTCGTCGAGCTGAATGGTGAAGGTGAAGTAGTCGGCGGTATCGTGGTGATGCGTTCTGGTGAGAACGCTTTGAATGTCATCGAGGCCGTGGAGAAGAAACTCGAGACCCTGCAACAAGGCCTGCCCGAAGGGGTGGAGATCCGCACTGTCTATGATCGGGCTCCCCTGATCCGGGGAGCGGTGAATTATCTCAACCACAAGCTCCTGGAAGAGGGCCTTGTGGTAGCCCTGGTCTGCCTCATTTTTCTGCTTCATGTACGCTCCGCATTTGTCGCCATCGTCACCCTGCCTCTGGGTGTTCTGGGTGCTTTTACAATCATGGCAGCGCAGGGAATCACAGCCAACATTATGTCCCTGGGAGGCATTGCCATCGCAATCGGTGCAATGGTGGACGCCTCCATAGTAATGGTCGAGAACGCCCATCGTAAACTGAGCGACATGCCTGATTCAGTAGGGAGCAAGGCCCGCAATGCAGCACTGCTTCAGTCTGCAAAAGAGGTAGGTCCCGGACTCTTTTTCAGTCTGTTGATCATTACCGTCTCTTTCCTGCCGGTGTTTGCGCTTACCGGTGAGAGTTATCGACTCTTCTCACCCTTGGCCTATACCAAAACCTACGCCATGGGCTTCGCCTCCATTCTCTCGGTAACCCTAGTGCCTATCCTGATGCTTTGGTTGATTCGGGGTAGAATACACCGGGAAGAGGTAAATCCGCTCAACCGTTTTTTCGTCGCATTCTATAAGCCTATTCTGCGCTTCTCCATGAAGCAGCGCTGGATCACCCTGCTGATGGCAGCTATTGGTATCGGTAGTCTCTGGTATCCATACACTAAGCTGGGTACCGAGTTCATGCCTGCTCTATACGAGGGTGAGTTGCTCTATATGCCCACTACCCTCCCCGGCGTCTCCATCAGCAAGGCAAAAGAGATTCTGGCTCAGACCAACCGACTGATCCTCACAATACCTGAAGTGGATCAGGTGTTTGGCAAAGTTGGTCGCGCAGATACTGCAACCGACCCTGCGCCAATCTCAATGATCGAAAGCTGGATACGACTTAAACCCAGAGAGCAGTGGCGACAAGGTATGAACATTGACGACCTGACAGATACGCTGGATGAACGGGTGAAGTTCCCTGGGCTGGTCAATAGTTGGGGTTATCCCATCAAGATACGTATGGACATGATCTCAACCGGTATACGTACACCAGTGGGGATAAAAATTTCAGGCCCTAATCTGGATGAAATCGGTCGAATCGCCCTCGATGTGGAGGGGGTAGTGAAGGAGGTAGAGGGTACCCGCAGCGCCTTTGCCGACCGGGTGACTGGTGGCAAATATCTGGAGATCATCCCCAATCGGAATGAACTCGCCAGGCGCAATATCGACCTTGGCGTATTTCAATCGATCATACAGACCGCACTGGGTGGGATGAAGGTTGCAGAGAGTGTTCAGGGACGTGAGCGTTATAACATCATGCTTCGATATGACCGACCCTTCCGGGAATCGATGCACCAACTTACCGATATTCTGGTGCCAACACCAGGCGGCATGCATATCCCCCTGGGTGAAGTGGCAACAGTTGAATACGCACCTGGACCACCAATGATTAAATCAGAAGATGCACGGCTGACCGGTTGGGTATTTGTCGATATCGACGGCCGGGACATTGGTGGGTATGTGGACGAAGCGCGCCTGCGTGTTGCTGATCAAGTAGCACTTCCACCCGGTTATGCCACTACCTGGTCCGGCCAATATGAGCAGATACTGGAGGCTCGGACGCGACTTAAAATCGCCATTCCTGCTGCTGCAGCAATTATCCTGGTACTGCTGATGATTCACTTCGGACGTAGTGATCGCACGGTAATGGTGATGACTGCACTGCCCTTCGGATTGGTTGGTGGTCTCTGGGCTGTCTATTTTGCCGGTTACAACCTCTCTGTTGCAGTTGCAGTGGGCTTTATCGCATTAGGTGGTATTGCTGTTGAGACTGCAGTTGTGATGTTGATCTATATCGATCAGCAGGTAAGGAACCTGCCACCGGTCGATCACAAAACCCTATTTTCAGCCATCATGGCTGGGGCAGTACTGCGTGTACGTCCAAAACTGATGACTGTTTCGGTAATCATTGCAGGCCTTCTTCCAATCTTCTTTACTGAAGGCCCCGGATCAGATGTCATGCGGCGCATTGCCCTGCCTATGGTGGGCGGCATGTTAAGTACAACAGTAATGACCCTGATTGTGATTCCAGTCATCTATCTGATCTGGGAGTCTCGCCACCTACCAGCTACAGCCCCCACTTCCAAAGCGGATGCTATTGCATCGAAACAAACCTAAGAGGTATTAATATGAAAAAGCCAATTGGACTCTATTTTTTCCTGATCACAACAACTCTGATCAACACAACTCTAATTGCAGCCAACCATGAGGGTCATGCTGCGCATGACCATTCAATGATGAGCAGCGATGCCAGTCAGGTCATGGGTATGGGTGTCATTCATCAGGTTAATGTTGAGAAAAAAACAGTAAATCTTACCCATCAACCAATACCGTCTCTCAACTGGCCAGCAATGACCATGGATCTAGCGGTGACCAAGCGTGTCGATCTATCTGCATTCAAGGCAGGGGATCAAGTGCACTTCACATTGAAAAAAGGTCGGGACAAACAGTTCAGGATCTCAACAATGAAAGTCGCTGAGTAGTTTCAGTATAACTTAATCAGTGGTCTATAACGGCCACTTAAGCTCACCGAATCCGTATGGACAAGGATGTAGATAATGATAGTTATTAAATTACTGCTGCCCCATTACTTTAACTATTACGGTTGTAACTGATTCATTGCTGTTGGTTTCTATTGTTGATTGAGAATAGAGACATGAAAAAGCAGAGGGTGACGGCTAGAAAAAACTTACAAGTCATCAGTATCTTAAATAGGTGGAGAGAGAAACTCCCCTCTCCCGTAAAGGGAGAGGGGCTTTCAGAGTTGTTCTGAGAAGATTGAAAGCACCCTTCCGAACTCCACATAAGAGCTCTCTATAGTCACACCTTTGCGCTCAAACTCTTCCTTATATTCTGCACTTCTTGATATCCGATGCCCACTCAATAGAACATTTGGATTACATTACTCATGTGTTTTCATAGTTGTCTTGACGTAAAGAAGAAATTAGTTATTTTTATTCTTTAAGCCTTTCAACCAGATTCCACTCAATAGCCAACCATACGCCCAGGTGCCGATTAAAATAAGCACAAATACTATTATTATATCCCGCGGTGAACCGTTGAGTGAAAACTCTGGAACATAACCAAAAAGAAACGGCCCCAAGTAGAGAAACTTTGCGAATTTGAATGAAGCAAAAGCGGTTCGCCACATATTGGCTTTGGCAATTGTAGCACCAGCAAAAGCAGCTATACAGACTGGAGGTGTGATATTTGAATCCTGTGAAAGCCAATAGACGATCATGTGGGCTGCGATCTCGTTCACACCAAGATGTGTCAACGCCGGCACTGCAACAACCGCGGTTATCAGATAGGCCGCCGTTACTGGCACCCCCATACCAAGCACCAAAGAGGCCAGCGCAATTAACAGGATAGTCAGAAAGAGTCGCCCATCAGCCAACTCAATCACGATATCGGCAAAGGTCAATACCAGCCCGCTGTATGTGAGCACACCAATAATGATTCCAATTACACCCACAGTAGCACCGATTTTCAAACTGTTCTCGGCACCCTTGCGCGAGGCTTCAATAAAGCCTTTTACATCGATCCGCGTTTCCTTACGGAACCAGCTGACGATGATGCAGGTACCTATGCCAACAATGGCCGAATACCCTGGTGAGTAACCCCTCAACATCAATATAGTAATCAACACCAGCGGTAGAATATAGAACCACTCCCGCTTGAGGATCTCTGTCGCCCTAACCTCAGACCGTTGACCAACAATATGATATCGCTTGGCTTCATAGTGCACCATTACAAACACACTGAAGAAGTACATCACAGCGGGAAACAGTGCAACCAGCATGATATGGGAATAGGCCACTCCGGTCAGCTCTGCCATAATAAAGCCACCTGCCCCCATGATCGGTGGCATAAACATGCCACCGATGGAGGCTGCCGGTTCTATCCCTCCCGCCACGTGGGGCCTGAAACCCGCCTTCTTCATCATCGGAATAGTAAACGAGCCCGTCGATACCGTGTTGGCGATGGCGCTGCCTGATATAGACCCGAACAGACCACTGGCAATTACAGCAACCTTTGCCGGACCACCAATCTTGTGGCCCACTGCTGCCAGGGGAAAGTCGATGAAGAAACGTTGCGCCCCACTACGCTCTAGAAAGGCGCCAAACAGAACAAACAACAAGATATAGGTGGCAAGGACATTCGCCATGATACCGAAGACACCATCACTCTTGTAGAAAATGCTGGTGCATAGGTCAGGGAAAGTATCGCCAGCATGTGAGATAAGTTCCGGTGCGTAATCACCATACACACCGTAGAGCAACATAACACAACCGATGATGACAAAAACAACACCAACCACCCGGCGGGCTAATTCAATCCCTAGCAAAACCCCAACCATGGCAAATACTTTATCTATTTCGGTCTCAGCACCAGCCCGATAGTTGATATCCTGAAAGTTCAGCATCCAGTAACCGATTGAGGCGACTGACGCAAGAATCAGAACGTAATCCATTACACGTCCGAAGGTGTTTTTTGAGCGGTAGATCAAGAATACCAATACATAGGTTATGATGATGTAAATGCCGCGGTGATACTGGGTTGCAGCCGGCTCCACCACTGCGGAATATGAATAGAAGAGAACCAACACCAGTGCCAACAGATCGAAAAGCCACTTCTCTATTCTGTGTAATTTCTCGTAGAGCATGTTTCGAGTCCAGCTGGCGGAGGCTACGGGAGAATAACAATCTATCCTCCCGCACCGTTGACGCTATAGCACGCCCTTCTCTTTCCAGAACTTGACCGCACCAGGATGCATTGGTGTAACTATTCCCTTCGGGCCATCCTCGATTTTCATCTCTTTGAATGTCTTCTTCTGGGATCGCATATGAGCCAGTCCCTGCTCGGTGTAGATCATAGATAGTAGATCGTAGACTACTTCGTCAGATAGATTGGCATTGGCAACCCATAGAGCGGAATCTTGAAATGAAGGTGTATCATAATCGACACCTCGATAGGTTTCCGAGGGGATTGTCAGTGTTGAAAAGTAGGGATATTTTTCATAAAAGCCGCTTGTCAGCGCATCCTGCCCTACATTTACCAGATCTATGTCATTGGTTTGGGCTGCCATGATTACAGCACCACTGGGGAAGGCGGTAAAAAGCCAGAAGGCATCAAGCTGATTATTGCCGAATGCTGCAGCTGCATCGTTATAACCAAGAGCATTCTGCTCAATCTTGTCCCAAACCCCCATATGAGTAAAGAATAGTTCGCAGTTTGCATATGCACCCGAACCAGCATTACCAACACCCACCTTCCTGCCAACAAGATCACTGACGCTTTTTATGCCGGAGCCCTTGCGGATTACCAATTGTGCAGGTGCACCATACAGATAGGCGACTGCCAGTACGTTCTCATACTTTTTGGTATCTTTTTTAAGCTGACCATTCCGACCCAGATAGACATGACCTGAATAGACAACACCAAAGTCTGCCTTACCCCTGTCGACTTTACGCAGATTCTCTATAGAGCCGGCTGAAGATTGCGCTTTGACCTTGAACGCCTTGTTTTTCTTCACCGGCCCGTAGACCTGAATTGCATTGGCAACCACCTGGAAGGTGCCACCAGCTGGTCCACCACTGAAGACAATTCTCTTGGCTGCGAACGATGATATTGGAAAAAACAGGGCCACGCTGAGCACAGCCGCTGTACTGATAAGAAATGATCTCCGGTGCATTCTCATTACTATCTCTCCTATAACTGCTATGACCGATAGTTTTTATACGCTCCGATAAGTGAATCTCCTGTTTTTCTCAACGAGCACTGCTCGATTTCGGAATTGAATTTTTCCTGGCATTAAATAACGAAATACCGGGGCCTTATCCTTAGATTTAGATCAGTAATGATTGAAATAGAAGAACTTTTAGATCTGAGAGGCGTTTTTCAATGATGTATGTCAAGCAAATGTATTGATTGTTTAAACTCAATCACCACATATGGTACAGATTCTATATTTAGCACATGGTCCACTAGCCCCTCACCAGCCATTCGAGTAGCATAGTCCATGCTGTCGGGAAAACGGTCCACTATACAAAAGCACTGAACCACGATTCCAGCTGAACCCGGCAGGCTAACAAAGTGAAGCTATAATTTCGTGTTTCCTCTAGAATTGCCACATGAAATTTACGACTATTTATTACATTATTCTGGCCATTGCGCTCTTTTTTCCCATGCTTACCTATGCCGAAGAGAAGCCACTTTGGGAGGCTGGGATAGGCGTAGGCGCAATGAGCTTCCCTGCCTACCGTGGTTCAGACAAGGTACACAACTTCCTGCTTCCTGTACCCTACTTTGTCTATCATGGTGACTTTTTTAAAGCTGACCGCCATGGCATTCGAGGCAGTCTGTTTGAATCAAAGGTAGTGGACTTGACCCTTAGTTTCTCGGCCTCTCCCCCTACCAACAGTGATGATATAGATGCACGGGAGGGTATGCCGGACCTCAAGACAACTTTTGAGTTCGGTCCTCAGGTCGACATCAAGCTCTGGCAGAATGAGGCTAGCACACGCAGTCTCAAACTACGCTTGCCTGCCCGCGCCGCACTCACTGTCGAACGCTCTCCAGAATCGGTTGGCTGGGTATTCTCCCCGAAATTGAACCTCGACATCACAGACCTACCCGCCATGCCAGGCTGGAATTTTGGTGTGATCGCAGGCCCTATCTATGGATCTGAAAGACAGCACGAATACTTTTATGGTGTTGCACCTGAGTATGCCACAAGCAGTCGACCTGCCTATGAGGTAGATGGCGGCTACAGCGGAAGCCAGTTTCTGATGTCACTATCCAAACGATATGACAGATTTTGGGTTGGTGCTTTCCTACGTTACGACACTCTGAGCAATGCCGTCTTCGAGGATAGCCCGCTGATAACTGATGACAGCTTTTTAGCTGCTGGTATTGCAATCAGCTGGATTATTAGTGAATCCAAAACAAGGGTTAATGTTATTGATTAGTCTATAACCACCCATGATTCTGCTTTTGAGGTATTAAGAGAAGTTTCTATTTCGCAAGTTAACTCGATCAAATACCACAAGATATACCGAGTTGAAAAGAATCCCGGTCAGATCAATATTTGTAATACAAATGACCATGACCGGTGAATGCCATGAATCCAACTATTCCGCTAGCGCTCGTAGCAGCAATTGCATCCTGGACATTTCTGGGAATGACATTTTCAAATCTACTATCAGGATACTTTGAAACGCGTACATGCCTATCCGAGTGCGTTAGGAACTACTACTTCGCTGCACTAGCACTTGGTCTTGTAGGTTTAAGTTTATCTACTCTTGCGATTATACGGTCAGATTTCTCAGTTTTTCTAATACTTATTTTGTTGCTTAGCGCAATACCCTTTGCTATTACTAGCTCTATCTTTATTATTGGTAATTTAGAAGTTATTTTACACTAAGTATAGTCTTTTTATTTTGTAGGACAGAGAGGACACACCGCCTAAGGATAAAATGGAATTCAATAACTTAGGAGAAATATTGATAGTGCAAACTCACACAAAACCTACTCCAGCAGGATTGACCTTCATACTATTTTTAATAATACTGCTTATCACAGTATCAGCAAAAGCAGACAAACATAGTGAGCAGGATTATCCGTGGAATGAGTACAAGAGGGAGAATGGGTTAGTCGGATATGAACGAAATGTTATCAACTCAAAGTATATAGAATCACGTGCTGAAGTAGTTATTGAAAGCCCAGTGGAAGTGATATATCAAGTATTGAAGGATGTTGATTCATATCCAAAATGGATGCATGAATGTAAGCAAGCCACTCTATTGAACGAGCAAGGCTCATCCATGGTTTTATACCTTGCTCAAGGCGCACCCTTTAACAGTCGTGATCGTGATGTAGTATTAGAAGCTACAACAAAAGAAAATTTGAGCAACAGAGAATATACCATTAAATTTCAAAAAGCTGCCTCTAACTCACTCCATCACCCGCTGGATATTAAGAGAGATAATCGTCTATGGATGAATAAATTCAGAGGTAGCTGGAATCTACGTATGGTTGATCGCGATAATACAAAAGTAACCTTTACTCTCTTTTCAGACCCTGGGGGCTTTGCTCCCGGTTTCATCACAAATAGTGTGACAAGAAAAGCCTCTTTTCTATCCCTGAAAGGTATGATAGCCATGGTTCGAGAGGACAAGTACTCTATTGAGGCAACGAGAAGTGAAATGAAGAAGAGGATTGAGGCTGCTTTAGAACAAGAGAACCTTCTATTTTATAATTCATATTAAATAACTCAGCTAGAAGAGTAATCACTAAATGAATCATTCAGATAACCCTATCCGCCTATAATAGTCATTTATAATAAATCTAATCTATTTTTAGACACAAATATCCCGAGCAGCTCGGGATATTTGTTTATCTTAACATTAGTCGTAACACTCATAGTTTCGATATTTTCCGAAAGTACGATGTGAATGGTAACAGTGCTTGCGACGCATTTTCTTTCTCATTTTATCTCTCAATGTATCCATACGTCCCTCATCGTAGCCATCATTATAACCATGGCGATCACCTTTTTTGCTTCCTTTACGATAACCATTTTCATAACCTACTTTGTATCCACGAATATAATCTCGTTCTGAAAATGATTGATCTTTGTGCATACTTCGATAGGTGTTCGATCCATCTCTATACCCTTCACGATAACTACGTTTGTATGCTTTGACATAGCCGTCCTCCAAGCCATCACCATATCCAGCTTGATATCCTTGATCATAGGCATTGCTCTTTGCAGAAGCTGAACCGGCAAATAAAAGAAGAACAAATAATACTAAGGTGATAGGGGCAGAATGTTTCATCATAGACTCCGTTTTTCTAGGTTGTATGGCAATAATACTTACACCTAGATGAACGAAACCTGAACCAGAAATGAAGAATATAATTCTCTCATCGTTGAGATTAATAATAAGTAGTAGTAGAGCCCTTATATTTAACCTTATTCAATATGCTTTACACCACCACTCAGAGACACTTGAGGGAAAGGTATTTCCCACCCGTTTTCACTGCAAGCATCAACGCACCAACGCTGAATTGCACGTCTCAGGCGATTGTATAGATCTCCCAACTCTCCACTGAAATCTGCGATTACCACCAGATCAAGTGAGGAGCTGTTAGCTGCCGCAAACTCTACACGCAGGTTTAAAAGATGCTCACCATATCCCTCCTCTTCTACACATTTTTGTATATGTTTTTCAAGAGCTTGGGGTATTACTGACGTACTCTGTTGTTGTAAATTGTAACTTATCCCTATAATCTCTTTGAGGCGGAAATTTTTTGACAAATTTCTTGGCGAACCTGACAGAAAATCAGACATTTGATAAGTAACTTGTGCCCCACCCCGTTCAATAAGGCGAACCATTTCGTGGGAAATTCCTGATACCTTACCTCGAACGCCACTACTGAGTAGAACCCAATCATTTTTTCTGCATGGAAACCAAGGTTCATCTGGGTGACCAGGCCTCGACTTCAACCCAACCAGATTATCGATAGGTACGCGCTGCCTGATGCCTGCTGTCGGGTTTATCAATGTCGAATAGACATTGATCTGTTCAACCAGCCAAGGTATGCCCTCCATCTCTATTCGCTCACCCTCTCGAACTGAACCTATATTGAGAAAAAGCTGAACCTGATACCAATATCTCGGAACAGCTTGTCTGAGTGTCCAAGCCAAACCTAATAACAGAAGTATACTTAAACTGAATAATACCCAGTCTTCAACCAGGTAGAAGACAATCATCGGACCAAGGATAACCAGCAGGATAGTCACAAACCGATGCACGAGTTCCAGCATTCGAATTCTAAAGCTACGGTGTTTTTTTCGAAAACCTGGGATATAACGCTGCATGGTATTATAGCTGAGACGAGACAGTAACATGATAGCAATTACCGTTAGCAACGCCTCTGTCAAATAGAGACCACGTTTTTGAAAAAAAGATTTAAGGTAACTTTGGGATGCCTCAGTAATCGAGGCCTCTGAAGCCAGCAATTTATCAAGTTGGAATTGTGCCGACTGCAATTCACTTTTCATAAAAGCCTGTTTTTTCTTCCACCTCTCTGCTATTTGTTCAAGTGCAGATTTCAGATTCTTTGATTCGCTTTGTTGTTGCAATTCATTAATATTGTGAAGCGCTGTGTCTACGACTTCCAGCCTCTCAGAATAGTATCCAATTTTCTCTTTCAGATCTGATTTCTGACGAATACGTACTGTCATCTCCTTCATTTCATCAAGCGCTGGTTTCAGTAGTGCAAAAAGCTCCTCCTGTATGTTGAATTTGATATCTTCCTGTTCTCGAAGAGTACTTAGATCAACACCAGCTGCGATATTTTCAAGATTTGCGCCTGTTGTCTTGAGGTCATTTTCTAGTTTTTCCAACTCTTTGAGCAATCGTTTCTTATCTGCATCAGAATTCGATGAGGCATTGACCTCCTTACTGAGACTTGTAATATCACTCTTGAGATTAGCCTGTAGTTTTACAAGATCCCTAAGTGTTGTAAGAGTAGCCTTCTCTCCACTATCTTCTGTAAGCGGCTCTACAGCACTATCTTCAGCAAATGACTGTGTAGTGAGTAGCATCACGGCAGTCAGCAGATAAGGCAGATGGAATTGTCGTTTCAGTAAGATTATATTTTTCATAGTTAATTCTATTCTAATTGGACATAAATAGTATATGTGTAATACAAAGCGACTTTCCACTGACACATACCCCACCCTGGATGAAGTTATTGCTACACTACCAAAACCAACCACTATAACACTCAATATAGCTAAAACCGACATTCTAGAGTGGCACTTTGCACTATATACAAGTCACTGTATAACAGGCATTTATTAGATCGATTACTTCGTATTTGAGACTGATGATGCTACTATTTCGAACGAACAACTATAGATGCATTTAGCACACGTGAGCAGATGTAGGATTTCACGACACCAGAGCCACTATTAAGCGTTTTGACAAGTCACCATATTTACTTTTTTAGTTGACTCTCTATGGCCATACTGTCGTCATATTAAATTACGACTCTTTAATATAAACAGATATATGAAAATAGGTCTAAAATTCCACATAGTTGACATTGACTGGTAGCCTTGCTCGGCTCTTCTTTGTCTATAGGCAACATTAAGGCATATCAATGAACTGGAAAAATGCTTATCGCTCTTTCTACTACCAGGGCGCTCCTGAACCTGAAGACCTCAACCTTGAATACCATAAAACTGCGCTATTAACGATCGACATACAAAACACATATATTCAACCCTCAAAAGATCCGATTGAATATAAGCGATGGGCACCATTTCAAAAGCGCATGCGTGAGATTGTCATCCCTACTACCCAGGATATACAGAAACGTTTTCGTCAGCATGATATTGACGTAATACATGCACGAATTGCCTGCCAGCTTCCAGACGGCCGTGACCGCTCACTCAGTCAGAAGAAACCTGGCTGGAACTACCTACTGCTACCTAAGGATAGTAATGACTCGCAGATTGTTCCTGAACTAAAACCGATCAAAGATGAAATTGTTGTTACTAAAACCACTGACAGTGCACTAACAGGTACTAATCTTAGACTTATTCTTCAGAATATGGGCATTGAGAATGTTGTTCTATGTGGCATATTTACTGACCAATGCGTCTCTTCAACTGTAAGAAGCCTCGCTGACGAGAGCTTTAATGTTATCGTTGTGGAAGATTGCTGCGCTGCAGGGACTGATGAACTTCATTACAGAGAGCTTGAAATAATTAACATGATATATTGTCATGTAGTGTCAAGTTCAGAATTATTCGAGATCATGAAATTGTAACTATACAATTTCTAATCCGTGTTGCGATTAATCCTTCGAGCCACTTTTAATTTTCCTAGTTCTAATACTAATACATAAATCGAGCTGCTTAGATGTTACAATAGAGTGTCAACGATTTATTCCGCCTTTTTGACTACCAGACCATCAACCCATGACAAATAGATTTTCCACCTTGAGCCTAAACTCTTCTTTATTAAGTAATCTAGAGTCTCTCGGTTATCACCAAATGACCCCCATTCAGGCTGCCAGCTTGCCCCATATTCTTGCCGGTAAGGATCTCATTGCCCGTGCCAAGACAGGTAGTGGAAAAACAGTCGCTTTTGGGCTTGGTTTACTCAATGCGCTTAATCAAAGTACCTACAATGCACAAGGAATTGTTCTCTGCCCAACACGCGAACTAGCCGACCAGGTTGCAAAGGAGTTAAGACGCCTCGCTCGAACGAATGCAAATACAAAAATAATCACACTTTGCGGCGGGAAACCCTTCGGGCCACAGATCAGCTCTCTACAACATGGAGCGCAAATTATTGTCGGTACCCCAGGGCGAATTCTTAAACACCTATCCAAAGGCACACTATCCCTTGGAAGTATTCGATGTGTCGTACTCGATGAAGCGGACAGAATGCTCGACATGGGCTTCAATGATGACATTACAGAGGTCATCAAACATACTCGTTCACAACGACAAACACTTTTATTTTCTGCAACTTATCCGGAATCAATAGCGGATATAAGTTCGTCGTTTCAAGTTGATCCTGTTGAGGTCACTATTGACACTCATCATACAGATCTTAAGATTACACAACTCTTCTATGAGGTAGGAAAAGGAAAACGTAATCAAACACTTAGTTCACTGCTAGCACATCACAAACCCGCTTCTACCGTTGTTTTTTGTCAGACTAGGCTCCAATGCCAGGAGGTATCTGAAATATTACAACAGAGCGGGATTCAAGCACTTGCCTTACATGGCGATCTTGATCAAAAAGATCGTGACATGGTTCTTGTAAGGTTCGCTAACGGTAGTGTGCCTGTCCTGGTTGCAACCGATGTCGCTGCCCGAGGACTTGATATCAAGGAACTTGGCGCAGTAATTAACTATGAATTACCACGTGATCCTGAAATCTACGTCCATAGAATCGGCCGAACCGGGCGAGCAGGCAGCAAGGGACTTGCGCTTAGCCTGTTTATCTCTTCTGAAGCAAGTAGGGTTAATGCTATCGAAAACTATTTAGAGAGTGATATTAGACTGGAACAGTCCCCAGCTCTTGAACTACCAGAGGGCTTCAGCTTAAACGCAAAGAATATTACGCTTTGTATTGATGGCGGTCGAAAAGAAAAGTTACGCCCTGGCGATATTCTTGGCGCACTTACAGCAGATAAGACCATCCCGTCAAACAAGGTAGGAAAGATAGATATCTTCGACCATATTGCTTATGTAGCGATTGACCGAAGTATCCGAAAGATTGCCCTCAGAACACTTTCAAAAGACAAAATCAAGGGTAGACGCTTCAAGGTACGTATGATTAGCTAATCCTAAAGTATCACTCTAGAATCAATCTCCATGTGCTTCAGTAACTTTATACACCGAAGCAAAATATGACAATATTTAGGGTAATACCACTCAATTGGCAGTATAAATACGTACTAAACTGCAAGAATATGGTAGTAAATATACCTATTCTAACAACTGAACTTTACATGATGACGTAGTCTTTAATTCTAAAAACATGAGTCAAACAAGTAATTTTCACATTTCCATTTTAAATACCATTCCTGATCATATTGCCGTGCTTGATCAGAGTGGCGTGATCGTCTATGTAAATTAAAGCTGGATTGATTTTGGAATAAATAATGGCATACCCAGTCAGAAAGAGTGGATTGGTGTTAAATATATTGAGAGTTGTAGTATCGATGGTGATAATAACATTATCTCTCTGGCTGATATTATTCAAGAAATAATCGATAATAAAAGATCTGAATTTTATTTTAGAGTACCCGTGTCACTCTACTACTGAACTATGGATGATATTCGAAAGTTAGAAATACCAAACCCTAATTCACCGATCAGTAATACTATTAGCTTATCTATTGGACTAGTTACTACATACCCCGATCTTGACTCAGATATAGAAGAGTAATTCATACAAGTGACAAACTTCTTTATAAAGCCAAAGAAGGTGGCAGGAATTACATTGAGTTCTCATCTATTTAGAGAACCTCTGATAGAAATTCCTGTACGAAGCGGCAGTATTGCACCCAACAAGTTGGGATATTCGTTGCCTGGTAATGATAGCTATCCACAGTTATTATTCTCAGGCAGTGACTCTGACCTTAACCACCCATATGCACAATTCCTGGGATCAAATCCTGTTTCACGATCTATTATATCGAGAAATTCCGAGAAACGAACGGCCTGCCCTCTTTTTGTCATGTAGAGTGTTCGCAGTGATTGATCTAATAACTCTGTCCCGATTACACCTTCCAGATCTTTAAGAAAAAACGCACCTTTCATATATGGAGCTACACCAAAAAGCTCATCTTCGAATATGTCGAGTTTACCGCACCCGTCAGGCCAAGCTATTTTATTATCACTACTATTTTGAAGGTTTTGCAGTTGTGTGTAGTATTTACTCCAGACAGTATCTGCTTCAGCTTCGCCTACTATCTCTTTAATAGCTCTGGCTGTAAGGTACGAAGCTATACCTTCCGATAAAACCAATTCTTCCCAACACGATATTCTAACGCTATTACCAAACCATCCATGTATCGCTTCATGCACATGAACAGATAGATTCGCGAGTGCTGTATTACTGATATGCCAATATGGGTGATGTTCCATACCACCGTAACCCCCATCTTTCCAGGCCACAGATACACTGGCCATATGATCACCGAATGCATACGCACCAACATTCTGCTCAAACCAGTTAATAATCTCTTTAAGATCGAGTGTTCCTTGAACTGCTTCTGAATACTCTTCTGATCGATAGTAGACACCTACTTCAGTGCCATGCTCAGTTATTCCAAGATTCAAGTAACTGTAGTCATCAATAGAAAAACCAAGCATATATGAAGGAGCTTCAGTATTTATTTCGATAGGATAGACTGCCTGTAAACCATCAGGTACTCCACTTATCTTCAATTTATATTTACTGCCACCGGAAGGATTTGTATGACACGGAAAAACATTCCCGCAATAATAAGGCCAGGTAAATGAGTGACCAGCACTACTCACACCATTAAATTTTTCGTGGTATTGAAAAGTATAACTTACAGAAACAACGACGTCTTGGCTTGTTTTAGGTAGTCTAATATCTAAGCGGTCAACACTAATATGGTAATCAGGTTCGCTTCCATTTACTAACACCTCATCAATCAGAAGATCCCCTACATCCAATGAGATTCCCTGACTAACATATGAACCTGCTACTGTAAGTTGCGCCTCTCCTCGCCTCTTCTGTATATCAAGAGCGATATCATTGAAATGTATATTTCTATTCCGGTCAGAGTAATTATCTTTTGATGACGAATCAGAATTACTATTGCATCCAGTTAGTAATACAAATATAAACAACAGACATCCTATACCAGATTCCGAATAGTAGAGACGGCCTGAATTCATATAAATTCCATTTGATCTAATTAATGATTTATTACCCTTAATAGCACATTCTACAGATTTAAAATATCTATAATGATATTTTAACTATAAATTCCTACCCAATCCTAAACAGGACGTTACAAAAACTCTACTCTACATTGAATATACTGTCTAATTTTATAAAATATAAACTATAAAATATCAGCCAATAACTTCACTTAAACTGATACTGTCATACCCTTCATTCATATCTTCTGCTATTTTTTTCTCAACACGACTTAAGAGCTCATATCTTTTTTTATACATAGACCTTTTTTTAGCGACAATACTTTCAATTGCTCTTCTCTTTGGGTGAACAGGAATTTCATAAAATCCTTTTTTACAACATTCACCACCTCTTTCAGACCATACCTCATCATAATTTAACTTCAAAAAATCTTCTTTGTCTTTAAGGCTGTAAAAGTAGTGCATCTGTTGACGATATATCTCAGATATTGCATAAATCTTATTGATTCCTGTCGCTCTGCAAATCATTTGAAATAATTCAACCGTAAGATCGCGTGGCCTTATACCGAACATTTTTTTTGTGATGTCATGATATAGTGGGTTAATATCAACCATCCTTCGACCTTGAATTGCACCGACTATAGAAACCAGATTGGATAGCTCATCTTCCATTAATGAAAAAGCAATTGAAAATATTCTTTCATCATATATATTGATACTGAGCGTAATCATCCCCTCCCTTAAAAAGATACCGTTACGGTCTACTACCAGATCCATTCCATCATAAAATTCGCTCAGTGAAGCAATAGTCTTACTACTATATCTTTCAATGATAAATATATCATTTACCAATAACTGCGTTCTGAAATGATTATATAAAGCGTTTAGACGTTTTTTAAGACCCCACTCTGAGTGCTGATATGGCCAAAACACACTTGGAAGCGCTTCTTGATGGTTAATAAATAAATATTCAAGCTGAACCAGATCATCTTTGGACAGACGTGCGATTTCTTTAGCGTTGAGTAACACCATTATATAATATGCGACTCGGCCTTTAATGTAGTCATACTTTATCGGACTCAACTGTGACTTTCTATTTTCCGGGTCAACAGTCATAGCATTAGATATTTTAATAATTAAATTTAACTTATCCAACAACGATATAGCTCCATTTATTTAAGTCCATGCACAAGAAAAAACACTTACTATTTAATTAGGTTAATATTTAAATTACTACCTAATTATTTCTGTCAATCCACATGCGACTTAGATAATCATTTTAAATTAAATCCAAATTACTAAATTATCAGCTACATTACTGTATATCCGAACACATAATATAACTCTAATATTTCTAGAATTTATCGTCGCCACCCCGATAAAACACCTTTCCTCAACAATCAGCCTTAACCCATCCCGCCCTTGATGGGAGAAGGGCTGGGGAGAGGGTGAGTGTCATACATTTGGAGAAATTAAATCTTATATGACACTCTGATGATTTGTATTTTTAGCCCTCTTATTTTCTGCTGTATAGTCCTTTTTATTACTCGTAACTCTTTGGCAAAGGAAAGCAGTTAACACGATAATGATCGAAATTAATGGGGAACGTTGAGAATTTATATTAAATAATAGTAAAGAAGAAGGATTCACGAAAGAAAATGAAATTAACGAAAATAAATCACCTTAGAACTAATATCTTTAAACTATTCCAAAAGAATATTTTTAAATGCCCCTCTCTTGATAGAAGGGGGCACTCTGGAGTTAAACAAGCTTAAAAACGATAGCCAACTTTTCCGAATATACGTGCGTTCTTTAGATCGTCTTTGGTATCGTCAAGATCTTTTGTCCATTGATAACGAGCTTCCGCGCCCAGAAAGATTTGATCACTCATTTTATAGTGAAGACTAATGCCACCCTGTAAAGCCAGCGTACCTTCATTTACATTCCGTCCATCGGCATCTACATAGCCAATACCTGGGCCAAAGCCAATAGAAAATTTGTTGTCGACCTTATATAAGTAGTGAGGATTCATCTCAAAGCTTGTAATTTCCAGACCACCATCATCATAGTGGGAAAAGCTGAATTGTTGACGAATCGTTCCTAGAGGAGGATCGAGTAATAGACAGTTCATCGACAACTCTAATCCAAACACCAAATCGGTGTCCAAACCATGAGTTTGCGGATCCATGATGCCACCAGTGACCGAGAGCGTTAGGTCAGGATTAAAACCATCACTCATTACTGGTAAAAAATTCCAGTCACTATCTGCCCAAGCCTGTGGGGTTGTAGAGATAAATCCAGCGACCGCTATCAATCCTATGATAGATTTTTTCATAATTTCTTCCCGAAATAGTTACTTAATAATCAAACCCGACGATAATATATGAATACGTGCAGATATTTTGTGAATTATTCGTCAATAATTAATTGTCTATATCAAATAGAGGTCTATGGGTAGTGATCACAGCCCCACAAGAGAGGCCGCTACTGTGATCATACACAAGCCAGTAGCGGCGTATTTCTTACTAATAAACTGATTTATCAGCAGTTTAAAGACACCTTATCACAATGTTATCTCTCTATTGCATCACGCACACGCTCCAAGCGTTGCCTCACATCTACGGCCAGGTCACCAATCATAGGTTGTTCAACCAATTTCAATACAGCTACAGGATCCATAAAAGCCACCACCACTGATCCATCCTCCTCCTCCCGGATGACCACATTACAGGGCAAAAGCAAGCCGATATCGGGCTCAGCATCTATCGCTTGATTTGCTAAAGGTGGACTACAGGCCCCCAGAATCTTGTACGGCCTCTTTTCAACACCAAGCTTTGCTTTTAAAGTAGCCTTGACATCAATTTCTGTCAGAACGCCAAAACCTTCAACTTTCAGTGCCTCTACAACACGTTGCTCAATGGCTTCAATGTCACCATCGAGACGTGATTTAAAACTATACATCGGGCAATCTCCTAACTGTTCTTATAGTCACCGACACATATCGGTATTTGTGCCCTATTCTGACACAATATCTATAGGCTTGAGTATCCTGATTATTGACTTAGTCGCCGGGTTAATAAGTAAAATCAGACCAACAGATGCCTCTCAAGTAGCGTAATCATCTCAAGCTTATTGAGCATGACACCAAAAAACTCAATAAAAATGGCTAACTGTCGATAAACTCACTATAAATATCATTATTTACATGGAAATACTTCTATGTTTGGCGTCCACACGTCAGCAGGAGGCTTTAAAACAGGGAGGGCTACTTTAAACAGACCTATATATATAGTCAGAGGTTTTGGCCTATATATATAGTCAGAGGTTTTGGCAGCTCTGAGAGAAGAGGACAATGAAACCGCAATCGAAAAATATTCTACCCTGGATCCCTCTGATACTACTTTTCACTCTACTGCTGCTGAGTGATCCCCTATTGGCCAATAAATTCGAGACTATTGGAGGAGGCGTGCAGGGATCAAGCAAGGTAAAAATTGAGTATCTTCAAATTATTGCTTATGTAGCCAGCGTTATATTTTTCGTTTCCGGCATTCTAACTATTGCACTGCACAATAAAAATGCCCTGACCCTCAACTACACAATGTGGAAGTCTTCGGCAACAATCTTCTTTATTTTGGGACTATGCTCAGCAGCTGCAGGTTACTATATGGCATGAGATAGAAATCAGGAGGCACCAGACGCAGATGGTACGACGTAGAAAAATACTGAGAAAAAGTGCAATACGCTCCCTGCCATGACAAACAGATGCCAAACTGCGTGGTGATAGGCCAAACGCCTCCATATGTAGAAGATCACACCTAAGGAGTAACAAAGACCTCCGGCGAGCAGCAGCGCTACTCCTCCAGTTTCAACTGAATCAATCAACGGCTTGATCGCGATAACTACCAGCCAGCCCAATCCCAAATAGAGTGTAAGAGAGAGCCACTTTAGCCGGTTGTAGCGAAATATCTCCAGCAGAACACCGACAAGGGCTATTCCCCACACCAGACCAAATAGCGTCCAGCCCCAACTACCACGCAAATTTACGAGCGTGAAGGGAGTATAGGTGCCCGCAATGAGCAAGAAAATGGCAGCATGATCAAAACGCTGTAGCAGGCTTTTAGCCTTTGGATAGGGAATACCGTGATATAGGGTGGAGGCGGTGTATAACAAGATCAGCGTAGCACCGTAAATGCTGCAACTGGTGATATGCCAGACATCTCCATACAGTGAAGCAAATGTCACCAGCAACGCCAACCCTGCAACACTCAACAGAATGCCTATACCATGGGTTACAGCATGGGCTATCTCCTCGCCCAGTGTGTACCGATTTCCTGCAAATTCGGTCTGCATAGCAGGTCTCCTAGAAACTACGCGTATATCTGGCACTCAAATCATACCCCAGCATTCATGCAGAGTTATAGAACACAAATCCCATGCATGTTAAATATTAAGTATATGTATTATATGGATTTAATGAGGATTTTCCGTATAAAGCAGGAATATCATTTAATAACTTTTTAAATCACCGGACACTGAGAATATCATAGAAAACTACTGATCACTATTTAGTAAAACCAAGCTTAATCTTCTGTTTGAACTGGAAAATCCCCTGCATATTTCTCAATCCACTCAAGCGCAGCCTCTTCCCCGGAAAGCATCCGCCCTTCCCTTGTTTTTATTGTCTGCTTGTAGTGTTCGATATAACAGAGCTGCTCAATCATGCGTACTGCATAAGCCGTCTGCTCTTCCACAAACTTTACACCAACCAGAAAACAATTATCTTCCTGTCGACACCAGACAACCACACCTGTCGCATGAAATTGCGGAGGCGTAATAGGGATTGCAATGTGGATTTCTGTACCGGCCTCTATTTCATCATCGGCAAGAAAGCAAAGACCCCCTTCGCTATAATTGGTCAACATTTTTCTGTGAGCCGATGCCCGGCCACCCAACTGAAAATCGATGGGGACGTCGGTAGGATGTCTGATGTATAGACGCATTGATTTATCGGTTACTCAGTAATCTCAGAGCACTTATATCGCTAGAGGTATCAGAACTTACAGGATTAATTTGACTAATATCTTAACATCATAGCATCTATTAACCCGGCGACTAAGTATGTCGTCTTCAGGGTTTCAAGCCTGCCCTTGATCAAGGCGCGGCTCGCGCCCCGCAGGAAGCGCCCTTGGGGTGCAGGCAATGGTTGTTCCCTTGCCAAGAGCCGCAACACCGAGCAAGAGCAGGCTTGCCCCCCTAACAATATGATTTTTAAAAGAGAGGCCGAAGTGTGCCTGCCTGCAGACTGCATTATCAAAACTTGCTGTAGGAGAGCTACAGCGGCGTTTTGATGCCTTGCCGCAGGCAGGCACACTCCGGCTGAAGACAACATACTTAGTCGCCGGGTTAATAAAAGCAGTGGGTGAATCTGCTTATCTGCAAAATAGATAGCATTAGTTACTTTCGAAATCTCAGAATAGTTAAATATTAAAAGACGTTCAGCTTGCTTGTTCCAGGCTATAGCCACAAAATCTGATCTATGAAAATTCCAAATTATATAGAAATGTTAACCCGTCTTGTGGGCGCAGCCTCTGTAAGTAGTGTAAATCCCACCTGGGATATGGGTAATGGCGAGGTTATTGAGCTACTGAACAACTGGTTCAGCTCCTTAGGTTTTGACACTGAGATACAACAGATACCAGGTCGTCCAGGAAAGATGAATCTAATTGCCTCCTACGGCCAAGGTAGTGACGGCCTAGTACTCTCAGGACACACAGACACAGTGCCATTTGATGAAGAGAAATGGAGTTCAGATCCTTTGAAACTACAACAAAAGGAGAACCGTCTATACGGTATCGGCACCACTGACATGAAGGGCTTTTTCGCAGTTGTTATCGAAGCGATTCGAGAATTACCTCTAGATCAACTTAAACACCCTCTTGTGATCATCGCAACGGCAGATGAGGAGAGCGACATGTGTGGTGCAAAATCCCTCACAGAACTGCATCGCCAATTAGGCCGCCATGCCATGATCGGTGAACCGACCAGCCTGAAACCAATTCGGATGCATAAGGGAGTTTCAATGGAGTCGGTCAAACTTACCGGTAAATCGGGACACTCCAGTAATCCATCCCTTGGCATCAATGCCCTGGACGGCATGCACCTGGTGATCGGAGAAATACTCAATTGGCGCTCAGACTTACAAAATCGGTATCAGAATCCAGCTTTTGAGATCGATGTACCAACACTTAATTTGGGCCACATCCATGGTGGAGACAACCCCAACCGTATCTGTGGAAAATGTGAACTGCAGTTTGATCTAAGACCATTGCCGGGAATGAGTTTAAAGTCTCTAAGAGACGAACTGCATGAAAGAGTTGCTCGCGCGCTCTCTAAGACCGACCTGAGTTGGGAGAGTGTCCCGGTATTTGACGGTATTCCTGCAATGGAGACAGCAAGAGATGCCAAGATAGTCAGGGCAGTAGAAAAATTTACCGGAGTTGAGGCCGGTGCAGTGGCATTTGGTACAGAAGGCCCCTATTTGAATAGCATGGGCATGCAAACAGTAATATGCGGTCCAGGTAGTATCGATCAAGCTCACCAACCAGATGAGTATATACCCCTAGAGCATATTCAACCTGCGATTAACCTGATACAGTCCGTGGTTAAGGAGTTTTGTTATTAGTGCCTAGAAAGTGGCTTATCCCATGATGAAAAAACACGATCAAAAGCTACCGGACAATTTTGTTGAATGGTTTCGTGGTTCATCACCATATATTCACGCACATCGCGGACGTACTTTTGTCATCACCTTTGGCGGTGAAGCTGTGGCTGACAGCCACTTCGCCAATCTGATTCATGATATTGCGCTGCTACATGGACTTGGAATAAGAGTGGTGCTGGTTCACGGCGCTCGTCCTCAAATAGAGGAACGACTAAAAACAAGAAACGTAGAGACCCAGTTCGTAAAGGGGTTACGGATTACAGATGATGCCGCACTGACATGCGTTAAAGAGGCTGCGGGTGCTGCTCGGGTAGAGATTGAAGCGTTACTCTCCATGGGGCTTGCTAACTCCCCTATGGCTGGAGTACGCATTAGAGCCGCCTCTGGAAATTTTGTTACCGCAAAACCAATCGGCGTCAAAGAGGGAATAGATTATTGCCATACAGGCGTAGTCCGCAGAGTAGATGCTGGGGCCATTGAGCAACGTCTTGAATCGGGTGCAATCGCCATAGTGCCTCCTCTTGGATACTCTCCAACTGGTGAAGTTTTTAATCTCAGTGCTGCAGATGTTGCTGCATCAGTGGCCACCACACTTGGCGCGGACAAATTAATCTGCCTTATTGAGGCTAAAGGTGTAACCGATTCACGTAAGCGGCTGATTACCAGCCTCACACCACGGGAAGTAGACACCTTACTGGAAAAACGCAAACGTCTGCCTGATGAGCTCAAACAAAACCTCAACGCTGCAGTATCTGCTACTCGAAGCGGCGTTAAACGCTGCCATTTAATCAATCGGCAAATGGATGGCGGCCTACTCAAAGAGCTGTTTACAAGAGATGGTATTGGCACACTTATCTCTGCTGAACCTTACGAAGAGACACGTACCGCATGTATTGATGATGTCGGCGGCCTTCTCAACTTGATCGAACCTCTGGAACAGAATGGCGTACTGGTAAGAAGATCAAGGGAGCTGATCGAGACTGAAATTGAGAGCTTCACCCTTGTGGAAAGAGACGGCATGGTAGTCGCCTGCGCCGCCTTCTATCCCTATCCTGAGGAATCAATGGCGGAACTTGCCTGTGTCGTGGTTCATCCCGAATATCGGGGCGATGACCGGGGTGATCGGCTGCTGAGTCACATGGAAAATGTAGCAAGAGAGCTTGGTATAGAGAGACTCTTCATTCTTACTACCCAGTCTGCACAATGGTTCAAAGAACGGGGATTCACCCTGGCGGATCTAAGAGATATCCCAATGCTGAAGAGAGATCTCTATAACTACCGCAGAAACTCCAAGGTCTTTATCAAACAACTCTGAGCAAACTACATGCTCATACTATGTTGCCTGGCCAATAATAGGGTCAGCTCCGGGGTATAACAGCACACTTCCAATATCCTTACTATTTTACTCTGTTTTTCATCTGGCCTGTCTGCTAATAATGTAACCAGGAGTCACTAAATAGTGAGGAATGGAACATGAACTGTTTACACTTGGATGCTCAACAAATAGCTGGGTACTCCCTATTGGCACTAGGGTTTATTGTGTTAGCGATCAGTCATATCAGTGTATTGTCAGGTAATCCTCTGCTGATACCTGAATTTTTAAGGCTTTACTAAAAGCTCTTTCTTAAACAAAGCATAAGATTCAATCTAAAAAAAATATTTTTAGACAGTAGACTGTCTCTGCTGGACACCAATTTGAGAAGACGATGCAACTTCACAGTACCAGCCCCTCAACGATTACTATTAGATCACCGGGATATTAGATGTGTGATCTATGGTGTGACCCTGCCGCACCATAGGAGCTGATATTAACCGGCTCATCAAGCGGCCCTGTTTCTATTGGGCATGGTGCGGCAGGGCCACACCCTACGATTTCGCTTGAATTTATTCCGGACCGCAGGCAGGCACACTTCGGCTGAAGACAACATACTTAGTCCCCGGGTTAATAAGCTGATTGAAATTAAAATAATCATTATCTGCTGTTAACAATTCAATACTATTACTTCTTATCACCATCTAGCTTTTTGAACAAAGTATGATTATTATAAATTTGCAGGAATAATTTATCGGAGATTCTCTAAGGGAGGATTCATATGGGACGTTTACTATGGACGGCCGATTTAGAGACAGGAATTAAAGTCATTGATGGTCAACACGAACGCATCGTCGACTATATCAACAAACTCCACGACGCCAGAATCAACAAAGACAAGGCTGCAATCTCGGATATTATTGATGCAACCGTTGACTACACTCTCTCTCATTTCAGTTTTGAAGAAGCGCTCATAGAAGATGCTGGATATGAATTTGTCCGCCCCCATAAAAAAGTCCATGAACTATTCATACGGCGAGTTTCTGAATTTCAGGAACGTTTCAAGAAAGGTGAGGATATTTCTGAAGAGCTGCATGACCTTCTGGCACGTTGGCTTTTCAACCATATACGCAATGATGACGCGGCCTACGTTAAGGCGGTTAAAAACAATATAATCTCAATGACCAGCGATGATAAAAAGAATGGCTGGCTAGCAAAGTCATTTAAGAAATTTTTTAAATGAAGTGAACTAGATAACTCACTAAAATCCAGAAGCAGGCTTATCCAATAAACTATCTGCCCTCAGAGAGCTAAAGGTACTATTTGCTACCGTCAGGTTTAGTTCTAACATGTAACATTTCAGGAGACCTGATCCAGAACCTTATCCCCACAAAGCAGGTAGCGATCTTTGCCCTGTTTTTTCGCACCATCTCTTCGAATATTCACCACCTCCAGCATTCTTGACCACTCTTCGATATTATCAGCTACACGCTCACTTACACTGATACTTGCAGTTACCGGACTGCCATCTGGCAGGGTACCCAAACCATTAGTGTAGATTCGTTTCACTGTAATCTCTGCACCCTTGCAATCGGTGCCAGGCAGTATCAGCAAAAATACCTTTTCACCCCATCTTACCAACATATCATTATGCCGAAGGTCATCTTGCAAAATGTCAGCGGCCTCTTGCACTACATGGTCGTAAGTTGCGTAATCGAATTCAGTAATTATGTTTTCTGTGTTATCAAGATCGATTAAAACAACACTTATATTTTCGTTCAATATATGCGCTTGCTGGAAGGATTTTGCTAGACTTTGCATGCCCGACTTTCTTGTCTGAGCCCCTGTAACAGGATCATGATCTACGCGGGTAATCAAAGTAATCATGTATTGCAGCTGTAGAGTCGATGCAAATATTACCACGCTAACAATAATACAGAGCAACCACAGCATTGGAAGCAGTTGATCCATCGGGATAGCTGAATAGTAACTCCAACCAGTTACTGTCAACATCACCAGTAAAAAGGCTACTGACATGCCCTCTAAAAGCGTCATGGGAAACAAACCAATCAAGCCGATAGCAACATAAGGCAACAAGGTGTAGAGCTGCATAACCAGCGGATCCAGCCCATCTACCGATGCCATTGTTAAAAAATGTGCTGATATAAAAAAGGTAAGTGGCAGGTTGATCAACATCCCACCCAATAAAAATATGCTTTTCCTGAGGTCCTGATCTTCAGTCTGGTGACGTGACAGATAGAAAAAGTGACCTGTAGAAACCAATCGTACAGCAAGAATGGGAAGCAGTGTCTCCATTGGAAGTAGTAAATAATCAACTACAATCCACAGCGGCATCAGAAGCGTAAAAAGTGAAGCTACAAATCTAACTCGATCACCAAGTAAAATCGCTCGGTGCTTGCGCATGTAGTCCGGGTGATCTTCAGCAGAGAGCAGGTCATCCAATTCCTGCATTGAATATATGCGCGAATTGACTCCAAGATGCTTAATATAAGATTGGATTAGAGACATTTATTATAACCATCCAAGGTACTCAGATCAGTATAGTATACACTACTGTACCTCGTCATAGATTCTGTAGTTTTATGGTTTATTTTTTGTGCCAGCCAAGAAATAGTAGTTTTCTCTACCTATCAATAGTTATCTTTGATAATTATAAGTAAGATTTTTTTTCAACTCATTGCAGATAGTTCAATACTTCTGACTTACGAGCCATGCATGGTGATACGACGTCACGGCACTGTATGAATACCTCGCCCCACCTATACTCCCAGGACGACGCCCTGAATCACTTTCAATATGCACCACTTGAACAGTGCCACCACGGTTTTCAAGTTCCATTTCCACGAATAAACCCACCGGATCTGGTGGTATGTGCAACACAACCCTGTTGCTCAAAGGATATGGCCCGGCAATTACACCATTCTGCAGAACTAAGGCAACGCCATCACTATCATAAGCAGCTACAGTTCCCATTATTTCGTAATCGTCCTTACCATCAGATTGCAGTTCGATAAGGGAGGCCACAATCTGGTTACCGTCAAAAAGCCCGCTGATTTTCAACTCCTGCCCCTCTGCCAATCCTTCATAGCTGGCGCCGTTTTTGTAGACAGTTTTGTCGGTATCTGCCCGAACCGTCATACCCAGGATATTAAATGTAGCACTATGCCTGCCTATCCTAAGACTCCCACCACTGACCGGTCCCTCCAGATCACCGTCATACAGAACATGATCCACATCTGTTGTACTACGATCACCAATAACCCGCCCGCTGGCATGCTCAAAGGTCTCCTCCCCTTGAGAACCACTATCAAGTTTTTGATCTCCAATATGTTGCTGTCGCACCCGATCAGAATTATATTCGACGCCTCCCGCAGTTGCACTTGCCAACCAATTCCCACCCTCATGAGAGGTCAGTGAGGGGCCATAACTCATCTCATCCCCAAATGAACTCACAAATACGGCAAGTACAATACTCAGGCATGAGGTTTTTAGTGTTTGCTTCATCTCTTCACCTATCTGTGAGGTTCCAGATGGTTACTGCTAAGAATTCCGGGATATTCTGGAGTATTTGGGAATTTATGCCCATTTTTTGTAATTATAGCTTCCCTCAGCAATTCTTCAAGCTCAAAATCTCTCAAATAATTAACTACTAAGCTATTGATAACACAGTAAATACAAAAGAATCGAGATTAAATCACTGACGGAAGGAGGATTCCTGAATAGTCGATCCATGACAGAAGCGAATAAGCTTAACCAGGGCCTGTTAACAGGCTTAGTGCAGTGTCCTATATTGTTTGACGTTTTTAGAGACCCACAAATGACTCAAGTCAAGGCACAGCCCTTGTCAATGGTTGCCCCATTAACAAGGCCCACACTAGATCTCTATACTCTCTGGCGGTGCAACTTTTAAGACCTCTTCGATTGTTGTAAGCCCTTTCATTACCTTTTGTGCGCCACTCAGCCGCAGTGGACGCATACCTTCACTTATGGCCTGTCGGCGCAACTGATTAGTATCACAATCAGCGGTTATCAACCGCTTTATTGCCAGGGAAACAACCATCATCTCGTATATACCCACTCGACCGTAGAACCCTGTCTGGCGACACTCCAAACAACCCACCGGCTGACAAACTGTCTTGGGACTGGTCTTGGCACGCAGTGGTGTAATCATGGTATCCCACAACTCTTCATTGAGGGGTACCCGCTCTTTACAGTGTGGGCAGAGGGTTCGAGTAAGCCGCTGACCCAATACACCGAGCAGCGTTGCTTTGAGCAGGTAGGGCGGAACACCTATCTCCAACAATCGAGTTATTGCAGAGGGTGCGTCATTGGTATGCAGGGTCGAAAAAACCAGGTGACCGGTAAGCGAGGCCTGTACCGCCATATCTGCTGTTTCTCTATCTCGAATCTCGCCGATCATGATGATATCCGGATCCTGCCGCAACAGAGTTCTCACTCCACTGGCAAAATCCAGATTGATGTTATGCTGTACCTGCATCTGGTTGAAGCTTGGTTCCACCAATTCAATGGGATCTTCAACGGTACAAACATTCACTTCCGGTTTAGCCAACTCCTTGAGCGTGGTATAGAGTGTCGTGGTCTTACCGGAACCTGTCGGGCCGGTAACCAATATAATTCCGTTAGGACGACTTATCATATCGCCCCATTGACTTGTCTCAGCCTGAGAAAAGCCTAATGCGCGATAATCTTTGACCAGCACTTCCGGATCAAAAATTCTCATTACCAGTTTTTCACCAAAGGCAGTAGGCATGGTGGAGAGCCGTAACTCAACCTCTGCTCCCATATTGCCTCGGGTCTTTAAGCGACCGTCCTGCGGACGACGTTTTTCAGAAACATCCATACGACCCAGAATCTTTATTCTTGAGGTCACCGCAGTTCCAACTGAGGGAGGAATCTGGTAGACCATCTGCATGACGCCATCAATGCGAAAGCGAATATTGGTTTGAATACGGGTAGGCTCAATATGGATATCACTGGCACGTTGACTGTAGGCATACTGCAGCAACCAATCGACGATATTCACCACATGCTGATCGTCAACATCAAGCTTACCGCTACGCCCCAACTCCATCAGCTGCTCAAGATTCTGAACACCAGAGGGGCCTGCTTCCTGACTGTCGTCATGTGCTGCCCGCACCGACCGGGAAAGGCTATAAAATTCGACCAGATACCGTTCGATTTCTATTGGGTCAGCAATCACTCTGGTGATCGCTTTATTAAGAATAGGTGTGAGTTCCACCTCCCATTCATTGAAAAAAGGCTCTGCTGTTGCGATCACAACTTCATCCGGCTTGACTTCAAGTGCAATGATGTTGAAACGTTTAGCATAGGCGTACGACATTACTGAAGTGATTGCGGGCACATTGATTTTCAGCGGATCGATATGAACCAGAGGCAGGTTAACCCTTTTTGCCAGCCAGGCTGTCAGCAGATCAAGATCCAAAATCGCTTGGGGATTGCGCTGATCCGGCCACTTGTGCTCAGCGATCATCACCAGTGGGTGGGAGGTTCTTTTCGTCCCTTGATTGACAGCCTGTACCGTTTTTGCCAGTTGCTTCTGGATTAATCCATCTTCCACTAGCCAGTCGAGCAGATCACTCAAATCCAACTGCTTGTCATTCATTGCTTGTACAATCATTTATCCCTACCCATTACTGCCCACATAATCCCTCTACCTTGGTGAGTGATGAGACACCGTTCGATTTTCATATGCCCCTCTAAAACGACATAGTTGAAACTCACACAGTTAATAGTTACCCATATATTAACGGCCAATTTTAGTTTCTTTAAATTATAGGGTAACGTCTAACCCTCTATACAGATCTCCCTCAAAGCCAGTTATACTGAACGGTATGCACGATCTTGACACCGGCAAATTGACCCTCACGATTGAAGATAATCGTTATGTCGCAGCGGTTATCTACACCAATGGCGAGCTGGTGAAGGATGACGTAAAACAGATTACCGACTATCTGGATAGATTCAACGAACCTATCCCTGTATTGATTGAACGTAAAGGCCACTACTCAATATCTGTACTGGTGCAGATCGTCCTGATGCAACAGACAAAAAGCCGCTTGAAGGCAGTGGCATTTGTAGAGCGGAACCATAGGGATGCTCTGATGACCCGCATCGCTTCCAGTACCTATTTCAAGGAGATAGAAGTCAAATCATTCTACGACAAAGATGAAGCTGTAGAGTGGCTGAAACAAAATTACGCAACTTCACCACTTATTGCCGAAGAGTAACCTTGGTTTCATTCACAGGGGCAATGCGGTTTTATCTTCAATACGGCGCAGTACAAAGCTTGAATGAACTCCTGTAACCCCTTCAATTCTCGTGATCTTATTTAAAAGTAGCGCCTGATAGTCATCCATGTCCTTAACAACGACTTTCACCTGATAATCGGCGTCCTGACCCGTTATCAGCAAGCACTCCAGCACCTCAGGCATGGTATGAATCTGCTTCTCAAAGTTATCAAACCTCTCTGGAGTATGACGATCCATCGAAATATGTACCAGAGCCATGAGATTCAATCCGAGCTTTTTTCTGTCCAGATGAGCACGATATCCGGCTATGACACCGGACTCTTCAAGGGCACGCACTCTTCGCAGACAGGGGGACGGCGATAGACCGATGCGTTCCGCCAACTCTTGATTGCTGATACGCCCATCAATTTGCAGCACCTGCAGAATATGTTTGTCATATCTATCTAATGTCACATAAATATCCACTTAATCACTTTAATGGATATATTCTACTAATTTTTTATAATTAATAGCAATATTTTACTAATTATTTAAAATATTAGGATATATTTCGCAAGCATCTGCCAAGCACTTTGTATTACTCTTTCAACATAGGCCACAAGCCTGAAGCTAGCGACCAAACCATAAGCATCCCGACACTCAGCCGTAGTTAAATATTAAAAAAATGTCTGAGGCTACTTATGGTCTGGTCAGTTAACCACGAAACCACAAGTTTCTGTGGCCCATCCACCCCACAAGGGCAGGATGGAGAGCCAGCACAACCAATGACAGCTTATGCCAACATTGAAAGACCAGGAGCAAACAGTGAAGCGTTTTGATCACCGAAAATACCAAGCCAATCCTGCTCACCCTATGCCGGGGCGACAGTGGCCGGACAACACCATCGAGAATGCCCCAATCTGGGCCAGTGTCGACCTGAGAGATGGTAATCAGGCCCTCCTGGAACCCATGAATGTAGCGCAAAAACGTCGTCTCTGGACACTCCTGGTCAACTTGGGTTTGAAAGAGATTGAAGTCGGCTTTCCTTCTGCCAGTCAACCCGACTATGACTTTGTAAGATCACTGATCGAAGATGACATGATCCCCTCAGATGTCACTGTACAAGTTCTGGTGCAAGCTCGGGAGGAGCTGATCAGCAAAACCTTCCAGGCCTTGAAGGGGGTTCGGCGAGCAATTGTGCATGTCTATAATTCCACCTCAACTGTACAGCGAGAGCGGGTATTCAAGAGTGATATGGAAGGAGTCAAGTCCATTGCAGTTCGAGGCGCTGAGCTAGTGCGCAATGAAGCCGCTCGCTATCCTGATACTGAGTGGGTTTTTCAATACTCACCTGAGAGTTTCTCCAATACAGAGTGGGATTACGCCGTGGATGTCTGCGAGGCGGTCATCGATGTCTGGCAACCCACGCCAACCTCCCCTTGCATTATCAACCTGCCAGCAACCGTAGAGAGCTCCACACCCAATCTATTCGCAGACCAGGTGGAGTACTTTTGCCAGCATATCTCCAAGCGAGACTCGGTTATTATCTCTCTGCATACCCACAATGATCGTGGCAGCGCAGTAGCCGCTGCAGAACTCGCCTTACTAGCAGGTGCCGACAGGGTAGAGGGCACCCTGCTGGGTAATGGTGAAAGAACCGGCAATATGGACATCATTACACTGGCAATGAATCTCTACAGCCAAGGCGTCGACCCTTCTCTTGATCTATCCAACCCTGATGAGATCATCCAGATCTATCGTGATTGCACCGGGTTGCCGGTTCACCCACGCCACCCCTGGGTAGGAGAGCTGGTCTATACCGCTTTTTCCGGCTCACATCAGGACGCAATTCGTAAATGCCTGCACCTTCAACAGGAGCGGGAACCCTGGCAGGTAGCTTATCTACCAATCGATCCACGGGATATCGGTCGTGACTACCAGGCCGTGATCAGAGTTAACAGTCAATCCGGGAAAGGCGGCGTTGCCTATGTCCTGGAGCGGGACTATGGATTGGTGTTACCGCGATGGCTCCAGGTGGAACTCGCCAACATAGTGCAAAGTGAATCGGAGCAGCATCTGGGAGAAGTCAGCAGCGAGACTATTCACACCTTGTTTCAGCAACATTTCGTGACAGGCCAGGGACCATACCAACTCACCAGCTATCGAATCGATCATCGATCGGGAGAAGAGAAGATTGAAGCTGAAGTGATGCATGGTACAAAGACGATGACCATCAAAGGTCATGGCAAGGGGGCGATATCAGCTTTTATCGACGCCCTCTCCAACGCTGAAGGTCTGCCTATACAGGTGATCGATTATGTGGAACATGCCATTGGCGAAGGCGCTGATGCAGAAGCGGCGGCCTATATTTTGATGAACTACATGGGACAACGCACTGCTGGTGCAGCCATTAGCCGCGATACGGTGAACGCCTCACTGAATGCTGTATTGTCTGCACTTAACTTTGCAAGAACAGAAAAGCAAGCCGCATAGATACAGACATCGGTGACCCGAGCCAGACAACCAAAAGGTCACCGATATCTCTTATCTCTATTGACGTATTCCTTCAATTGAGAGTTCAAGCTGAACTGTTGTAGAAGCAGGCCCAAGATTGAATGTAATCCCATAGTCGGCCAGGGCAATCTCGGTAGTACCGTACAACCCACGACGATATCCCCCCCAGGGATCTTTACCATGGCCAATATGCTCCACGTCAATCTCCACAGACTTGGTTACACCGCGCAAGGTCAAATCCCCTTTGAGGGTGGCCTTACCTTCTCCCTGCTCCATGAAAGCGGTGGATACAAATTTAGCCGTTGGATACTTCTCTACAAAAAGGAAATCCTCTCCTCTCAGGTGCTTGTCACGTTCCGCATGATTACTATCCACACTCGCTGGATTGATATCTACAGACACATCTGCTGCAGAGGGGTTTTTCTCGTCATAGTTGAAGCGACCGCTGAAATCATTAAAGCGACCAAACAGCCAACTGTAGCCCAAATGTTTTATCTTGAACTGGATAAATGCATGGGTTCCCTTTTTGTCTATCACATACTCTTCAGCCTGTAATGGCAGAGCCACTGCAGATAAAAGTAAAAGCAAAACTAAATATCTTTTTAACATCATCACTCACTCCTAAGGTAGTACTATCCAGACTATTGGAATCTTGACACACAGAGCTACAAGAATGGCCTGAATAGTAAGTTGGGGTTTTTCCCCATTGAAAGAAAACTTGAAAAATATACTTATGCTGCAGCCCGCCCTCGCACTAACTGCTGTGTAATAGTGGCAACCCGAGCACCATAGGCTTCGGCTGTAGCGAGATCCCCAGTGGATGGTGCATCTCCAGGATCAACTTGAAAGCTGGCAGCCATCGGCCCGATATAAGAACCAAGCCGATTGAGTACTTCAGGCCCCGGGCCCTGGATATGATTCATCGATTCAGGGTCACTGGCAGCAGGATGCATACCTAAACTCACAAAGATCATGCCCTGCTGCATTGCATTGATCATCAACCCAACCAGGGTATTCATTTTGTCGCCTGAAAAAGAACTCGAGTTGGTAAAAGCACCTGCAACCTTGTCTTTCCAGCTTTGGGTAAACCATTTGGCCGCCGCAGTTTCAAGAAACTTTTTCATCTCGGCTGACATGCTGCCCATATAGGTCGGGCTACCAAAAATTATTGCATCAGCAGTGTCGAGCCGGTCCAGATCTGCACCTGCTTCCTCAGCCGTCAATAGAACTACTTCAACGTCGTCTATACTCGCCGCACCTCTCTCTACAGCTTCGGCCTGTAACTTGGTATGTCCAAAACCGCTGTGATAAATGATCGCCACAGTTGTCATTGGTATCTCTCCTCATCGTTAATAGGTTCTGTTTTTGATAAATTCACACGCCGCCCCGCCACACCCAACATGCGTAGCAAAGTCTGGTCATGATCGAAAAAGTGGTGTTTAAATGCCGCCAGCGCATGCAATAGCGAAAGCACCACCACGCTCCAAGCCAGATAGAGATGGACTTTTCCAGCAATATCCTCTTGATGTTCCAAACCGCTGATAGTGGCGGGTATGACAAACCAGTCGAAAACCTCTAGTGGCTTACCATCAGCAGTTGAAATCAGATAACCACTAACCATCAGCACAAAAAGAATCAGATAAAGCAAAAGATGCACCCACAATGCTGAGACCCGTTCATAAGGTTTATGGGTTGGCAGATGATCCGGTCTGGAATTAGCAAAACGCCACAACACCCTGAACAGCAGCGCTAAAAACAACATCACCCCGATACCTTTATGCCACCAGGGCCCTAACTGGTACCAGCTATCGTAATAATCCAGACTGCGCATCCATAATCCCAAACCGAAAAGCGCATAGACTGTTAAGGCAACAAGCCAGTGCATAGCGATCGCTACCGCACCGTATTGAGCCTTATCGTTCAACATTCTCATCAGAAGCGTCCCTCTTGATAGTCCTTGAAAGCCTGCTTTAACTCATCCTCACTGCTCATCACAAAAGGTCCACCCCTGACAATGGGTTCATCCAGAGGTTGTCCCGCCACCAATATCAGGCGACTTGGTTCATCTGCGGTTATCTCAATCGATTCGCCCTTACCCAACACGGCAAGGGTTCTACCCTTGAGCGGGCTATTGCCTATATCAATACTGCCCTGCAGCAGATAGATAAAGGCATTGAAGTGCTCTTCAACCGGCTCAATGAACTTCGCACCTGCATCCAGTGAGATATCGAAAAAGAGCGCCGGTGTCATTAACTCAGTCACCGCACCACGTGTGTGCTGTGAGGTCTCTCCAGCCACCACGATTATTTTTACTCCGTCACTTCGTTGCTCTTGAGGGATCAACTCCTGCTCAAACTCTTGGTAGCGGGGCTCAGTCATTTTATGTTTTGCCGGCAGATTGACCCAAAGCTGAAAGCCGGCCAGCAATCCATCCTGCTGCTGTGGCATCTCTGAGTGGATAACACCTCTACCGGCAGTCATCCACTGCACGCCACCGGCCTGGAGAATTCCAGTGTGACCCGCGTTATCCCGGTGCTCAAGCTTACCTGCCAATAGATAGGAAACTGTCTCGAAACCTCTATGTGGATGGGGTGGGAAGCCACCAATATAGTCATCCGGGTTGTCTGATCGAAAATCATCCAGTAACAGAAAGGGATCAAGTTGTGGTAATTGCCCCCCACCTATGAGACGTGTGAGCCGAACCCCTGCACCATCTGCAGTCTCTTGACCGGCCAGTGTTTGCTGAACGGAACGAACCTTGTTGACTACTTCTGACATATGAGCCTCCTTAACAAATACCTATAATTCTGCTTGGTTATGTACCATTGTAGATTGTTATTTTTTGATATAAAGGTATATATATGAGAAACACTGTTGCTCAAACTGCAACAATCGAATGGCAGACTGGATCTGTGACTATTTCAAAGTGAGCTGCAGAGGCTTAGTAAGGGTAGAAAAAACATGAATCGACTGGAGTGTCTTGAAAGTTTTGTTGCTGTTGTTGAATCCGGGCAATTCAGTATTGCTGCAGAGCGACTTGGCATAGGTAAGTCTGTCATCAGCCGGCGTGTGTCGGAACTTGAAGAGCACCTTGGTGCGCTCCTGCTACAACGCACAACAAGAAAGCTCTCGCTTACAGACGCTGGTCGCGAATTCTATCCAAGAGCAGTTCAGGTGCTCGAAGACCTTAATGAAGCGGAACAGTCAGTCTCCCGTTCACAACAGGAACTCAGCGGACGCCTCCGCCTCGCCGCTCCACTGTCATTCGGTCTTCTACACCTCTCCCCTGCCCTGGCCATATTCAACAAAGAGCATCCACGGGTAATCCTGGACATTGATCTCAATGACAGTGAGGTGGATCTGGTAAAGGAAGGAATCGACCTGGCCCTACGCATCGGTCCACTTGAAAACTCCACCATGGTTGCCCGCCCTTTGGCACCAATACATTTCGTAGTCTGTGCAAGCCCTGAGTACCTGAAGAAAAAGGGAAGACCCAAAACCCCTCATGAACTGGCAGAACATCGAGGGCTTTGCTATCGCAATATTCCTGAACCACAAAAGTGGCATTTCCTTGATGAGTCGGGACGAACCCAGTCGATCCGTATACCGCTCCACATGCAGGCGAACAATGGGCAGATTCTGTTGGAAGCAGCTATTGCTGGCCAAGGCGTCACTCTTTCTCCTACATTTATCGCATATCAAGCTGTACTCGATGGCAGATTAACCCCGATACTCACCGATTACTCCATACCCCCGGTTAATGCTTATGCAATATATCCGAACCGTCGTTTCATTCCACAACGAGTCAGGGTACTGGCAGAGTTTTTACGTAAACAGTTTGGTGATCGGCCATATTGGGATGAGGGTTTGATCACCACTTCCGACTAACATCTGCACAGGTTACGCATGGCAATTTATGGTGGGGCATGGCCCCATCCTACCTGACTGTATAGGTGGGGTCATTCCCCTGACCGTATAGGCGTAGGGTGGGGCCATGCCCCACCAATTAAGCTAAACGATCACTCATCAGTTAGTGGTGTGGCACGATCCCATACTGACAATC
>NZ_JBSYOQ010000039.1:0-8449 GCF_058244645.1 Candidatus Thiodiazotropha sp. AKAK3 | reverse complement strand
TTAGTCTTAACGATTGTCCTCAGCCACCGCTTGATAGAGTCGGGAGGTGAAATCGGGCATGGCGGAGAGTACCCTTTTCCAGTTCGGTATAAACGGGGCTTCCAGTGGGTTGTCGAGAAACGCCTGTCCCGCTTCCACGATACTCTGCTGAAAGACTTCGATCGCCTCCTCTTCCGCATGGCGGTTGAAGGTCAGGGCGTTGATCTTGGCATCGTGGTAGTACATCTCCACCATATCGAGGGCTTTACGTAGATAGGCTGCCTTGAGGCTGCGAAAGAATGCCTGGTTCATCTGGATGCCCTCGGTCGCCAGTTTTCGATAGAAGGATTTTGCGATGTCCCGACTCATTTTTGCGAGACCACCTGCGCGGTCTTCTGCAGATAGATCCTGATGTTTGTGGTCATATTGGTCGGCTATATCGACCTGACAGATCTGGTGGTAAGAGATATTCCGGTAGACCTCTGATAGCAAGCCAACCTCAAGTCCCCAGTCGCTGGGTATGCGTACCTGGGATGCGAGATCCCGGCTCATGGCAAACTCTCCGGAGAGTGGATAGCGGAAGCTGTCCATATACTTCAGATAGTCGAGTGGGCCGACCATCAGTCTCAGAGCGCGCAGCATGGGGGTGACGAATAACCGGGTAACTCGGCCGCTGAGTTTGTCCTCGTTGACTCGGGCATAGTAGCCCTTGGCATATTCAAAACTGAAGTTGGGGTGGGCCAGTGGATAGAGTAAGCGGGCAGGCAACTCCCGTGAGTAGGTGACGATATCGCAGTCGTGCAGACCGATGGCCTGCAGCTCCTCGATGGCCAAGGCATATCCCAGGCAGAACCAGACATTGCGACCCTTTCCCGGCTCCGGTGGGGATAGTTCCCGTTCCTGCAGTTCTGCATCGAGGCTTCGCAGTCGAGGCCCATCCTGCCAAAGCAGGTGGGTTTGCTGGGGGAGTCGGGCAAAAAACTCCTGGGCTTGCTTGAATTCTGATTCACTGGCCCGGTCGAGGCCGATAATGATATGGGATATGTAGGTGGCGTGTTGCAGCTCATCGACTATGTGGTTCAGGGCTGGTCCGGTAAGCTCTGAAAACAGGCTGGGAAGAACCAGGCCTATGGGTTTCTTCAGTGAGAATGTTTTTAGTTCCTGTTCCATATCCTCCAGAGGACGATTGGTCAGTTTGTGTAATGTCGTGATATCCCCATGTTGGAAAAAGTCAGCCATTATCTATCCTCATATTGTTGTATCAGGCCCATAATGGCCTGGTTCCAGCCGGTCGGACCCGGTTGGTCGGTTATCTTGGCATCGGGCCGTTGTGGAAGTGTCATATGGCTGCCGTCATGCTTGCGAACAATGATCGGGATGTCTACAGCAAGCAACATATCCCGGTCGTTGTCACTATCTCCTAGAGCGATGGTTCGATCTATTCTTTTGCCTTTGGTCATCAGGTGATTCATTACATGCTTCACTGCGTGGCCCTTATCAGTATCGCTCAACAGATGAAGAAAGCGTCCACCTTGTAGTAGCCTGAATCCAGCCTTGCGGGTCTTACGTTTGAACTTGTTCAGGCTCTCTTCGCTACCTCGCCAGATCATCGGTTCTGATGCCAGCCTTTGCATGGCGAGTTCTGCCGATGCTCTATCCAGTCCTGTCGCCTCAATGACATCTTCCAGACTCATGTCACCAAAGCCTATGAAGTCATACTCGGGGTTGGCACGACAATCGACCAGATAGTCCCTCATCATCAGGTAACCTGGCGGTGCGATCTGAGGCTCTTCGTCAGGGTAGATGATCACCGCCCCGTTCTCCGCTACCATCGGGCCATCCAGTTCAAGTCGCTGCAGAAACACCTTCAGCTCTGCATGGGTCTTGCTTGAGGTTGGAATGACTGGAACCTTATGTTCTTTCAGTCGCTGAAGTGCCGGCAGGGCTGGAGTGTAATCATAGCTGTTATGATCCAGCAGTGTGCCGTCCAGGTCGGTAAAGATCAGCCATCCGTTCATCATTTCTCTACATCTTTTTCGTGTTGTTGTGAGTAGCCCGGTTGGTCATTGATCTGCCAAAACGCCAGGTGTTGACCGTTCAGCATACCGCTAAACCGGTAAAATTGAATGACTTACGGCAGTTTGAAACAAAAATTTGCATGGATCGATTAGCACTCAGAGATGGAGGAGAAGAGAATTGAAATGGATGACATGGGATTGAAATCAGTTACTGCAATTTGTTGTGTGGCTATGTTCAAAGTCTTTAACTGGCTGTTAATAAGTTAGAACCCGATAGAGCAGATTCTATGCCAAAGTGTCTGTAGTGAGGGTGCAAGCTGTGATTCATCACTATTTCAGTGGCTATTACGGCTTCACTAAAGGAGAGTCGGATGCAGCTCTGATCAGGCTGGACAGGTTGTATGGAAATTGTCATCCTGCATTTTCCGACGGAAGGGTTGTGATGGAACATAGTGAGCCTAAAAAACTCTACTCAGACACACCTCGTAAGAAAAAAGGTTCATAACAGGGCGTTCACTGGCTGCAACTTGATCTGTTGCGCACTAAAATAGTGCGCTTATATCTTTAGTTCACCATTCTATAGTGCCCTAGGGCAAAAAATGGGCTGCCCCCATGCACCACATTTGTGAGTAAAGGAGAGCGGAAGCGACATGCCACTATTCAATACCAGTATGTTTTCACTACTGCTCTTCCTGGCCAGCCCTATAATCCTTGCTGAAGATAAGCCAGCGCCCTGGGTGATCGTGTCAGAAGCGAAGGAAGATGACTTTGTGCAACGCATAGAGGCTCTGGGTACACTCAAAGCGAACGAGTCAGTAGAGCTGACTGTGAATGTTGCCGAATCGGTGACAGCACTCCATTTCGATGATGGAGAGAGGGTTACCAAGGGGCAGGTGATCGTAGAGATGACCAGTCGTGAAGAGCATGCGTTGCTGGAAGAGGCGCGGGCCAACCTGGAGGAGGCCAGGCAACAGTTCACTCGGGTAAAGAGTCTCCAGTCACGAGGGATAGAGGCTCAATCTCTACTCGATCAGCGACGCCGGGAGCAGGACACCGCCAGGGCAAGACTGGCTGCGATAGAGTCCCGTTTGTCCGATAGGGTGATCAAAGCGCCGTTTTCCGGGGTGGTTGGATTGCGTAATATCAGCGTTGGTGCCTTGGTTGAGCCTGGCGATACCATCACTACTCTGGATGATGACCAGGTAATGAAGCTGGAGTTTGCCGTACCCTCATCCTATCTCGCACAGCTGCTGCCGGGATTAGCGATTCGAGCCCATACCCGAGCCTATTCGGATGAGGTTTTCGAGGGGCGTGTGAAAGTGGTCGATAGCCGGGTCGATCCAGTAAATCGTTCAATCATTGTAAGGGCGATGTTGCCCAACACGAGCAGTAAGCTGAAGCCGGGCATGTTGATGACAGTGGAGTTACTTTACAACCCCCGTCGGGCACTGCTGATTCCTGAGTCGGCACTGATGCCAAAAGGCAGAAAACAGTTCGTGCTTACAGTCAATGGTGAAGAGAACAGGGTTTCAAAAGTTGAGATCAAAATAGGTTCACGCCGACCGGGAGAGGTGGAGGTGATCGAGGGATTGAAGCCTGGGGATCGGGTAATAACCCATGGCACAGATAAGGCGAAGGTGGATGGCCTAGTGCGCATCAAAAGTGTTGATGATGGCTCTAAGAGCGTCGAGATGATGTTGAAACCTCAGCTCAGTAAAATACCGGGTCGCAAATGATCCTCTCTGATCTCTCAGTCAAAAGGCCGGTCTTCGCAGCAGTCATCTCACTGCTGCTGATTGCCTTCGGTTTGGTGGCCTTCAATCAGCTCCCTTTGAGAGAGTATCCCAATATCGACTCCCCGGTGGTCTCAGTGGAGACTATCTATCCTGGCGCTGCAGCGAATGTGGTCGAGACACGGATTACGCAATTGATCGAGGATCGTATATCCGGTATCGAAGGGATTCGATTTACCTCCTCAGTCAGTGAAGATGGCCGTTCAGTGGTGACCATCGAGTTCGACATAGGACGGGATATCGACTCTGCAGCCAACGATGTTCGGGACAGGGTGTCGGCGATCCTCGATAACCTGCCATTGGAAGCCGACCCACCTGAGATCCAGAAAGTCGACACCAATGAAGAGGTCATCATGTGGCTCAATCTGGTGAGTGAGCGGATGACAGTGCCTGAACTTTCCGATTATGCCCGGCGCTATCTGGTGGATCGGTTTTCGGTGCTCGATGGGGTTGCCCGGGTGCGGGTTGGCGGTGGGCAGACCTTCGCCATGCGGGTCTGGATCGACCGACAGGCGCTGGCTGCCAGGGGATTGACCGTAGTTGATGTAGAGCAGGCGTTACGTAGTGGTAATCTGGAGTTGCCGGCAGGCAGTATCGATTCTGTTGATCGTGCTTTCACTGTGCGGGTGGATCGAAGTTTTCATACCGAAGAGGATTTCGCGCAACTGGCACTGGCTCGGGGCGATGATGGTTATCTAGTCAGGCTCGGTGAGGTGGCCAGAGTGGAAAAGGGGGCGGAGGAGACGCGTACCTTCTTTCGTGGCAATGGGGTGCCGATGGTGGGTATAGGGATAATCAAGCAGTCCACAGCGAATACCTTGACGGTAGCGGAAGCGGCAAAAGCTGAGCGAATCAGAGTCAATCAATCCTTGCCGGAGGGCATGGAGATCAAACAGAGTTTTGATAGTTCGGTGTTCATCAAAGAGGCCATCGACGAGGTCTATAAAACGCTTTTCATCGCCATCGCACTGGTGGTTACGGTGATCTTTCTGTTTCTCGGAAGTCTGCGGGCGATGATCGTACCTGCGGTGGCAGTCCCTGTCTCGCTTGTTGCGACCTTCCTGGTTTTACTGGCGTTTGGATTTACCATCAATATCCTCACCTTGCTGGCGTTGGTTCTTGCGATAGGGTTGGTTGTTGATGATGCGATTGTGATGCTGGAGAACATTCATCGTCGAATGGAGAGCTATCAGGAGAGTCGTCTTGTCGCTTCGTTTCGTGGTGCGCGGCAGGTTGCCTTCGCCGTGATCTCTACCACTTTGGTGCTGGTTGCAGTTTTTACCCCGATCGCATTTCTTGGTGGGGATATAGGCCGCCTCTTCTCGGAATTTGCCATCACCATGGCGGCGGCAGTGATCTTCTCCAGTCTGGTGGCCCTCTCACTTTCGCCGATGCTGGCTTCTCAGATACTGCCCCAGGGGGATGATGAGAGAAATTGGCTTAGCCGGCGTGTGGATGGTCTGTTTAAGCAACTCCGTCGTTTTTATATAGCCACTCTGGGGTGGATAATGAAGCGCCTCTGGTTGGTGGTTCTGTTGTTTGCAGTGACTTTGGGCGGTGCCTATTGGTTATTTGATCAGATCCCTGATGAGTACGCCCCAAAAGAGGACCGCGGCGCTTTCTACCTATTGGTAAATGGTCCTGAAGGCGCTTCATATGACTATATGAAGAGCTATATGGACGAGATCGAGCGGCGCATGATGCCCTATGTTGAATCTGGAGAGATCACAAGATTACTGGTGCGGGCACCAAGAACCTTCAGTAATTTCGCCATCTTCAACAGCGGTATCGTTATCAATGTGTTGAGTGATTGGGGGGCACGTCGCTCTGCCTGGGAGATCATGGCCGAGTTACGTAAAAAGCTCTCTGATCTACCAGGGGTGAAAGCATTCCCGGTGATGCGGCAAGGGTTTGGGCGACGCATTCAGAAACCGATCCAATTCGTTATTGGTGGTGGTACCTATGAAGAGTTGGCCAAATGGCGGGATATTCTGCTGGCAGAGATTGAGAACAGTAATCCAGGATTGCAGGGTATAGATTGGGACTATAAAGAGACCAAGCCCCAGCTTAAAGTGATAATTGATTATGATCGGGCTGCGCAACTCGGCGTAACCATAGAGAGCATAGGTCGAACCCTGGAGACTATGTTGGGTTCACGCCGGGTGACGACCTACATTGAAGAGGGTGAGGAGTATGACGTGATCCTCGAAGGTGACCGAAAAGATCAACAGACCCCCAGTGACCTGAGTCACCTCTATGTACGATCCGCTAATGATGGAGAGCTGGTTCAACTCTCTAATCTGGTCAGCCTGCAAGAGATAGCAGACTCTATCAAACTCAACCGATATAACCGGGTCAGAGCGATTACCATCGAAGCCAACCTGAAAGATGGTTTGGCCCTGGGTGATGCGCTGGGTTATCTGGAAGATCTGGTAAGTGAGCACTTGCCTGCTCATGCAGTGATTGACTACAAGGGGCAGTCCCGGGACTACAAAGGTGCGGGTGGGTCGGTATTGTTTGTATTGATTCTTGGTGTGGTAGTGGTCTATCTGGTGCTTGCTGCCCAATTTGAGAGCTGGGTTCACCCTCTGGTGATCATGTTGACAGTCCCCCTGGCAATGGCAGGGGCATTGCTTGGGCTCTACCTGACAGATCAGAGTCTCAATATCTACAGTCAGATCGGACTGATCATGTTGGTTGGTCTGGCTGCAAAGAACGGTATCCTGATTGTTGAGTTTGCCAACCAGTTGAGGGACAGGGGGCGCAGTTTCGATGAGGCTCTGTTTGAAGCTGCTGAAGTGCGTTTTCGTCCAATTCTTATGACAGGTATCACTACGGCAGCAGGGTCATTGCCGCTGCTGATCTCAACCGGAGCCGGTTCTGAAACCCGACTGGTTATCGGCACCGTTATCCTGGCAGGTGTCATAGCCGCCACACTCTTTACCCTCTACATTGTTCCTGCTGCCTACCATCTGCTGGCCAGACACGCCAGTTCTCCATTGCAGCTGACGCAACAACTGCAGGCTGAACTGCAGCAACATCCGGATAGGGCCCGATCAACCGACTCCACCTGACGCATCTAAAAAACGCATCGTGTTGAGCGTTTTAAGAGATGACCCCTTCATCGAGTTTGCTCGATTCGACCAGGAAGTCGTAGCAGAGATCCCGTACTTTCTCATTGGCACGACACTTCATCGCAGAGCGGGGGTGCTGATTGAGGTGGCCACTGATGCCATAGATATCATTGAAGCCCCACTCGATCTCTTTACGCAAAGGCACAAAATCTTCCTGAATGGCCTTGTAGATGGGCCGCACATCGAATTTAGGATTCTTCAGAAAATTGAGCAGCAGCTCCAGGTTGCAGTTGCCAGCACCGCGCCCAATACCATTAATTGTGGCGTCAAGCAGGTTTACGCCATCAATGATCGCCTGCTGGGTATTGGCGAAGGCGAGTTGCTGATTGTTATGGGCATGGAAGCCAAGCTCTTTGCTTGGTGCATATTTCTTATAGAGTTCAAGATAGTCAGTGACCTGTTCCGAGTAGAAGGCACCATAGCTGTCAACAAGGTAGAGATAGTCGAGTTCCGGGGTCTCCTCCACCTGGTTGAGGGCCTCGATCAGATCAGTTCGAATTGCCGCTGAGCAGGCCATGATATTGATGGTGGTTTCGTAGCCAAGGTCTTTGGAGCGCTTGATCAGATCCAGGCCTTTATCGATGTCTGGAACGTAACAAGCGACCCGGGCCATATCGAAGGGACTCTGCTCTCTGGGTTGCAGACTGTTGATGTCGACCCGGCCGATATCGAACATCACTGCCACCAATGGAGGGTTTTCACACTCGTGCGAATCGATGACCATTTTCAGGTCATCGTCATCACAGAAATTCCATTTGCCATAGGCTTCACGGGTGTAGTCTTCGCTGACCATCAGCTTCTTGCCCAGCTCAATGACATCCACCCCAGAATCGCAGGCCGCTCGGTAGACCGCTTTCACGAAGTCGTCAGTGAAGTGGTAGTTGTTGATCAGGCCACCATCGCGAATGGTGCAGTCCAGGACTTTAAGCTCTTTGCGGAACACGTTGGATTTCCTCGGGGACGCATTTAAATAACCGATTCTAGCTGATAGAGTCGGGGTGGGCCATGGTTGGTGCTTCAATAGTGAGTATTAATTTATGCTGAGTCGCACGTAGTCTGCCTGGATCTGATCTCAGAGGGAGAAAGAAAATAATTGATTGTAGCTTTATTAAGTTAAGATATGGTCAAGCAGATTCGTGATTTAAAGGAGTTATTTATATGTTGAAGGGATATCAATCAGGCATCCTGCTTATATTCATGATAGTCAGCACACTAGCCAATGCGGCTCATATCAACCATGACCGAAAAGGGCAGGTGGCCTTGCTGCCTTACTACACCGTCAACAATAACTTCATTAGCAACTTCACGGTAACCAACACCACCGCAATGTACAAAGCGGTACGGGTGCGCATCGTTGATTCCCGAACAGCGGCCGACCTGCTGAATATCAATCTCTATCTCAGTCCCTTCGATGTCTGGAACGCGACACTGAGAAAAGACCCGCTTAGCGGACTGCCGAATCTGATCACAGAGGATGAGAGTTGCACCTACCCGGAAAAATCTGAGCTACAGGCGGGCATTGCAT